>CAYJUJ010000059.1:0-6330 GCA_964373325.1 uncultured bacterium | reverse complement strand
GGTTACATTAGGCAAAAAAATCTATTTAATTGGGAGAGAAAGTGAGTTCAAAAAGTTTATTAAATAAGGGAATTCTCAAAAAGCATGAGACTAATGAAAAGGAGATTTATGATCTATTTAGTATTGTGGCCGGGATGTTGGCTGGTAGCCGTCATTTCAAAGGCTTTGAAGAGAAGCGTCCAGAGGTGTCTTGAGAGAGCTCAAAATGATAATAACCATTTTTCTTGGCTCCTATATCAACACCCATTTGGTTGATAAGAGGTTCTAAGGCAGCTAGGTTTTTAGAGAATTTAAGCCTTATTTTAGCTGTAAATTGAGAAGGGCTTTTAGTTTTTGGATTCATGTAAAGTAGAGAGTCTAGATCTAAAAGGAGGTCATTTGTTTCTTCATCGGAAAGAATTGTTATTTCAAAAGGGTCTTTGTCAGTAAAATCTTCCCTAATAAGCCTTAAAAAAGAGAAAAAGGGTAAAGAAATTTTCATATTTTCAATAGTTGTTTTTTGAAATCCTAGGTTTTTGTCTGACCAATCTTTGATAGAGAGGTTTATTTTTAACTTTCCTAATAAAAGAGAAAGCCAAGAAATGCTAATTCCAAATTCACTCATGCTTGTTAAAAGGGGAAGGGGTGATTGTGGGTATTTTATTTCAAGGTTTGTAAGCTCTAATCCACCAAAGAGTGTTGGTTCTATGGTAGCTTTAAAATTAAGATTGGAGGGAATTTGAGAGTCTAAAATTTTTTGATAAGGTAAATTTAAATAAATGAGATAAAGAGCTAGAAAAATTCCAAGGGAAACAAAGCCAATGATTTTTAAAATTTTTTTCATTGTCTTTTCCTAAATGAATAGATATTGAGTGATGTATTAAGAAAATCGGGATTATCAGCCATAGGCTGAATATTCAAACTTTGAATGGACCATGTTTCCATCGGAGAGTCCAAGGCTGTTAGAATATCTACTAACTGTTTAAGACTGATCCGAGCAAGCTCTACTTGGGAAGAAACCTCTTGAATTTCACCAATCATTTTTTTGGGTGTGTCTTCCAAGGTTTTAATGGCATCCTCAGCCATAAGCCCTTTTTTGAGGAGAATTTCTTTAAGTGCTTGTGCAGGTACTATTTGTTTAGAGGTTTCTAATTTTTTTTCTAAAGTGTCTAATTGAGATTTGTTTTTTGTGAGTAAATCATCATATTCCAGAGCAATATTTAATATTTTATCTCTTTTTACTTTTGTTTCCTCTTCTACGGAATGAAGATAGCTAAAGCTAGCGTTAAATATGAGGAAGCAAGTCAAAAGGATTCCCCCAGTTCCTCCTATGAGAGCTGCTTTTTTTCTTTCAGGGGGAAGGGCCTCATAAAAATCTATGAGTTTCAAGACGAGAGGGTGATTTTTAATACTGTCTAGAGGGAGGTATGACTTCATCATTTCAATCCATTTTTTCATATGGCCCTCACTTTGAGTTCAATAGTAAATTTTTGCCTCTGCTTTTGCCCTTCTAAGGGCAGAGTTTCAGAAGCCGTGACTTGAAGATAGGGTGTAAACTGAAGCCCAGATCTTAAAATAACAGCTCCATTTTCAGTATCTGAGAGGCCTTCCACCTTTATAATATTTTCAGAAAACTGAAGTTTTTGGATCATCATTTTTTCTCTGGGGTGTGTCGCAATCACGTTCGATATCTCTGTCATAACATGGAGAGGGGTCACTTGAGCGTCAGAGGAGGTTTTAAGAATAGAAAGTTTTGTTTCGAGTTCTTGCTTTTTAGTGGTGAGATAGCGCTCTAGTTTTGTTGCATCAGAAATAGTTTCGTTTTTTAAATCAGTATGATGTTTTTTAAGGATCATTGAAATTTTATCATCAATAGCATTTTTATGATGAAGTCCTAGAAAGAGGCGACCCAAGAAATTAACACCAAGAATAAGAACAATAGCCGCTGCAACTTTTAAAACTGGTTTTAAAAGCCTGCTTATTTCAGCACCTATTTGACCTTTCGCAAAAGAACCCCGTCTTAGGTTTAAGGGAATCAGATGCGAAATATATTGAAGCCCTAAAGCGAGCGTTGGTAGCACTTTAGCTTGCACTTCGGGGCTGTCTGAAATATGGCTGTACTTAAGAGTTGAAAGTGCTGAAAGTGCTTCTGTTTCAATTTGAAGCTCTTGAGTTAAAAATCTATCTAAATTTCTAAGAAGTGTTGAGCCCCCTGTTAGATAAATTCTTTTTACATTTTTTTTATGTGTGGCCATGAAGGAAGTAAAGGTTTGATTGAGATCCCGAATAAGAGGTTGAAGAGCACTTTTTAGAGTGTTTGAAAACACTCTTTGATCTTCGTTAAAAGTATCTTCTTTTTCACAGATGAGATAACCCTTTTCAATTTTAACGGATTCTGCCTCTTCAAGAGAAACATGATATGTTTTTTGGAGCATCTCTGTTATATGAAGACCACCAAAGGTAATAATGCGAACTGCTTCCAAAACACCATTATGCAAAATACACACAGAGGTTTTTGTATGCCCCATATCAATAAGAGCATATCAATCAGTAGCCCCTTCCATATATTGAGTTAAACTTGCCAGGGCTACCTGGGGAGCACTAATAACATCGGGGTCAAGACCTGCTGCTTCTAAAATTTTTAGAAAACTAGCTATTTTGTAATGGGGGGCAATAGTAGCAAGGATTGTGGATTGTTTTCCAACTTGTTTTATTATTTCATAATCAATAACGACTTTATCAATAGGAAAGGGGCTGTGTTCTTCGAGTTCAAAAAGATATGTTTGGTTAATTTTTCGCCGATCCTTAAAGGGTAGCGTTACATATTTTGTTGCTACAGAGTCTGCGGTTAAATGTGTAATGAGTTTTGCGTTCTTGAAAGAAAATGTTTCCGTGAGGTTTTTTATAGCTCTTACATGTTCTTCTGGAGAGTGAGGGGTTAAAGAAAGGGGGAGTGCTGTTTCTTCATAACGTAGTATTTCAAATCCTTTGAGTTTTGTATCAAGTTCTAAAATGCTAATTTTTGAAGTACCAACATCTAAGACTATGTATTTCATACGGTCTCCTTCAATTGATATGAATATAATAAATCAGCGGTCGTTGTTTTGAATCGAGAAGCGATCTATCAATAACCGCTACTATTTTTTTTGTTGCATTTCCTACCTGAGCCACTGATTCAATTTTAAAAATCTCTCCTCCTGTTGTTAAGGGTACCTCTGGGTTTTTATTAAAATCACCTGTTTTCAAAAGTGAGTTTACAACAAAATCATTAAAATCCTTTACTTCAGCAAAAGGTCGAGCCTGTACTATTTTTACTATATCATTATCATTTAAAGAAGCACTGATTGATTTAAGGAGAAGTGGGGGGGCAGTATTAATATTGATTTTACCCTCTCCAAAAATGGTTAAATGAGGGGCAAAGAAAGAATAGAACTCATCCGTCATTCCTGGAATTAAATGTAACTCTTCTAACGTATCTAAATAATCATTTTTTACCTTGTAAGGAAGGTTACTGTAAAGACGGTCTTCACTTTGTCCATTCGCTGTTTGAGTGTCTTTATCAATCCAATCAGTTGTATTATCAATAATCGAATTCATTTGATTTTGATATTTTTTGTAAAAATCTGTTTCACCTTGGGAGTTGAATAGGGATCTCAAAAGGTGTTTGACATACTCGCGCTCTTTTTCTTCAGAGGAACCAAGAAGGGTTAAGTTTATGTGGGAGGTGACATCTTCATTCATCACTTTAATGTTTCCTAAAAGCTTTGAGGGCTCGCGTATTGTTATTTCCTCTTCTAAAATGGGTAGAGGGTGAAGAAAGCCAATCTGCCAAATGAGATCTAGAAGCGCTATTTGTTTTCCCAGTACTTGTTTGATCTGAGGTTCATTTTTAATTTTTCCATGAAGGGTTACAAAAAGGGAGTCTAATTTTATCCCACTTAAAGCTGAATAATAAGCTTGAAGATTCTGAGAGGCAGTATGGGTCGCTGCTTGGTGAAGGCGCGTTAAGGTTACAATCTCTGTCATAAGAAGCATAAAAATAGAAATAACGCTAAGAACTATGATAAGAGCAACCCCTTTTTGGTTGTGCCTCATATTTAAGGACCTCCTGGTGGAGGTGTAGGCGGGGTGGGTGCAGGAGGGGGTGTGGGAGTAGGCGGTGGTGTTACAATAGGAGAACCTGGATCCTCTTGTGCTAAGAGCAAAGGAATAATCGTTTTTAATTTTACTTTTTTAGTAGGAATCACAATACCTTTTTTCCGATGAGGTAGTTCTTGTTCTGTTTCAAGGCTTATTTGAATAGCTTTTGGAAACTTATTGAACTGTTCTTTGGTTGTTTCAGAATCCCAATTTGTAATCCAAGGTTCACTTTTATCATCTTGAAAGTATTCAATTTTGAAACTTTTTACATTTGAGACAAGGAGTTCTTCAATTTCCTTATCGGTTGTATCTTCATCAATGTATTTTAGTTTTTTCCTTATAAGATCTGTTTTTTCTAATGTATAAAAAACTCGAGCTAATTCTGATTCAGGGCTGTCTTTGTAAAGCCGCACATGGGAGAGGGTTGTAAAATCTAATTTACTGTCTGTTCCTACTAAAAAGGTTGGCCAAAGATTTCTTTGAGAGGCAGGAGCAAAAAAGGAAGGCTCTCCTTCGTCTTGTTTTTCTTTATGATAGGGGCGTCTAAAGGCAAGCCTGATGTCGCGATCTATGACATGGAGAGCCGCTAGTGTTTGATGGTAGAGATTTCTTTCAATTTTCATTTCTTCAATGAGGTTTTGAGTGCCTTTCATGTATGTGGCAATTTGAGTTGTTAAAATAAGGAGGATTCCAACTGAAAGAAGAAGCTCAATGAGCGTAAACCCTTTCATTGCCCCTTTCATATACCGATGCCTCCTAGGTTTATTTTTTTGTCATATTTTACGAGATGTGTTGTTGCCTGCATCTTTTGTTCTGTGTTTTTTTCTTTCCACATAATAGTTATTGTAATTTCTCTTGAAGAGTCAGAAATAAATTCAGAAATATTTTCTAAATAAGGTTCTAAAAGGCTAAAAGCGGGGTTTGTTTCATTTGCTTCACTTGATTTTTTAAGAAGTGTAAATACTTTTTTGACATCAAGGTGGTAGGGGGTTACCTCTCTTTTCCATGAGAAGCCGGCGTAGTCATCTCCAAATTGACCTTCACCGGTACTTTGAAAGTCAAGATCGCTAAAGCTTTTATCTTCAAATTGAAGCAAGGTTTCTTCCATTTTTTGCTGGAGAAGTATTTTAGCTGTCATTTGATTTCGGGCTTTTCCTAATTCTTGGATGCCACTCTTCTGGATTTTGACCATCATAGTGATAGTGCCCAGAAAAATCCCCGTTGCAATAAGGACTTCAAGCAGCGTCAAACCCTTATTATTACTGGTATCCAACATGAACTTGTGTGCTTCCTGTTAAAGGTTTAATTTCAAGACTATAGTTCACCCCTTGCTTATCGATGAGGTGTATTGTTCCTGCCTCTACATACCCATGAGGAAAAAAATGGATATAAACCATTCCATTTTCTTTTTTCTCTTTAAGGTATGTGAGATAAACATCTTTAAATTGAATTTCATTGGCTAGTTTCTTTTTTCTAAGAAGAGACTCTGTAGCTAGTTGCCATCCTGCCATGTCTTTAAATTCAACCCAATGAGTTTCATTATTTAAATCAATAGCTAGACGATATGTTTTATTAGTGATCATCGCCGTGTTATAAAGGTACTGAATGAGCCCAGCTAATTTTCTCGATTCCGATTTAATGACATAGGGTGTTTTCTTGTAAGCTTTGTTGAGTCCAAAAAGAGTCAAAGCAAGAACAATCCCCGCTACTATAATAAGTTCAAGGATCGTAAATCCCCTAGACGCCTCTTTCTCACTATTCGCTTTGAACCTCAATATCGGCATCAAAACCTTTTCCCCCTGGTTTGCCATCTTTACCGAAACTTCGAACTGTAAATCGAGATCCGCTAGAATCAGATTCATAATCTAATGTAGTTCCCCATTGATCACGAAGTGAACTTTCATCGCTGATAAAGGCACGCCATTCTTTTGGAATAGGCTCATCTGTTGGTTTTTCGATAAGGGCTCGCAATCCCTGAATAGTTGAGGGGTACATGCCGTTTTGATCTTTGTATTGTTCGAGTTGAATTTTAAGATCTCTTATTTGTGTTAGAGTTAAGTCCGCTTTAATTCTATGGCGTTTATCATTCAAGGATTTCATAAGAAAGTATCCAGCGGTGATAATAATCCCTGCAACAATGAGCAATTCCAAAATAGTCATCCCTGATTCGTTTTTTATGTTTTTTAAAAACCTTTTTCCCATCTTCCCTCC
>CAYJUJ010000058.1:0-8399 GCA_964373325.1 uncultured bacterium | reverse complement strand
AGCACGAGATGTGGAGGGAACCCAGAGGCGGCAGGACCCGCAAACTTTCGCTCATCGCAACTACCTTTTTATATTTGTGTCAAAAGAAAGGCTTTCATAAAGGGAGTTAAATCTCCATCTAATACTTTATCTACATCGCCCACTTCATAACCCGTTCTATGATCTTTAATCATTTTATATGGATGCAAAACGTATGAGCGAATTTGACTGCCCCACTCTATTTTCTTTTTTTGTTTTTCTTGTTTCTGCTTTGCCTCTTGTTTCTTCTCAAGCTCTTTTTCATAAAGCCGCGCTTTCAAGAGCTTAAAACCAACCGCTTTATTCTGATGTTGAGACCGCTCGCTTTGGCATTGAACAACAATACCGGAAGGTATATGAGTGATTCTGACCGCCGAATCTGTTTTATTAACGTGTTGTCCCCCAGCACCACTGGCACGATAAGTATCTATCCTTAAATCAGCTTCATTTATTTCAATCTCAATCTCATCATCAATCATAGGATAAACAAAGAAACCAGCAAAAGACGTATGTCTTCTTTTATTAGCATCGAAGGGAGAGATACGAACAAGACGGTGAATCCCTATTTCTGCTTTTAAATACCCATAAGCATACTCACCTTCTATTTCACAGGTTACACTTTTAATACCATCACCCTCTCCAGGGGTAATACTTAAAATATTAACCTTATAGCCCATACGTTCTGCCCAACGTAGATACATCCTCAGAAGCATATTAGTCCAATCTTCTGCCTCAGTTCCGCCAGCGCCAGAATTGATGGTAATAATGGCAGAACAATGATCTTGTTCTTGAGATAGCATTTGGTAAAACTCAAGCTCACCAAGCCTTTGCTCTAAAACACCCATTTTATGAGACACTTCAGTTAAGCTTGATTCATCCTTCTCAGCTTCAGCCAAATCGCAAAGTACTTGAAGATCTTCGCATTCTTGGTGTACGTCCTTAAAAGTTTTGAGATTTTTTTCTAAACTGCTTTTTTCTTTAAGGAGAGCTTGAGCTTTCTCTTTATTTCCCCACAGGTTAGGATCGGAAATTTCTGTTTCTATGTCTTTAAGGCGTAAATTCTTTTGGTCGACGTCAAAGATAACCTCTGAGTTTTTGAAGTTTTTCTAAAATTTCTTTAAGTGCTAATTTAATCTCTTTTGGATTCATACAAACTCCTTATAATGTGATGTAAACATGGAGATCCTCTCGGCTCTTCGAGCCTCGGGATTGAAATGTGTGTTTTACACACATTTCAATCCAATATAAACGATTTTGTCTTTTTTAAAAGAACTTTTTCTAAGACTCTCATAGGATCCGGATTTTTCTTATGCTCATAATCCAGAAGATGTAGAAAACCATGGACTAACAAATGTTTTAATTCTTCTCCAAGGCTGTGATTTCTCTTGGATGCTTGAAGCTCTGCTCTCTCTACCGAAATCACTAAATCTCCTAAGCTCACAATAGGCAGATCTTGTCCTAATTCATCCATAGGAAAAGAAAGAATATCAGTCGCTTTATTAATATCTCGGTGCTTAGCATTCATCTTTTGTATCTCTCGATCTGTGACCAGCAAAACATTGATCTCAATTGGTTTTTTTGCCTTCTTTTTAATCTGAAGCTCATTCGCCAAAAAGCTTAAAAACTTTTTTATTTTTAAAGAAGAAACTTTTTTTATCCTTTGACTACTCTGAATATTGATGATCATAAAAAAACCTTTCCACAAAAACTGTGGATAACTTGTGGAAAACCACTAAATGACTTTGAAATAGTATAATCATTTTAATAATTTAAACCAAAATGACGATGTTTTATTCACTTACAATATTAGACTTTTTATCCTTTTTCAAAAGCCTCAAGAAGTATGAGAATTCCTGAACTTTAAGGACAAAAGAGACCCCAATATAAACAAAAATGCTGCCTGCGATAAATAACGTAAGAATGGCAATATTGCTTAAAGTATCACCAGTTGCATTCCAATGAAAGTAATCTTTAAAACCCCACAAAACAAGCCCCATAACTCCAGCGGCAATCGCAGTTTTTATCTGTGGTCCAAAAAAATCCTTCCATGAAAACTTGATATATTTCTTTCTAAAATAAAAAACCAGGATAAAAACCTGAATAATAGAAGAGATAGAGGTTGAAAGTGCTAATCCCCCATGTTGCAACGGTTTAATTAAAATAAAGCAACAAAGAGTATTGATAGCTAGAGAAATAAGCGTCATGAGTGCCGGGAAAAAAGTATTCTGAAATGCATAGTAAGCAGGTACTATGACTCGAATCATACTGGCAGACCAAAGGCCAACAGAATAAAATGCTAAGGCACTTGCTGTGGCAAGAGTTGCATCTGCATTAAACTCTCCTCCTTCAAAAAAAACTCTAATCAAAGGCACGCTTAATACAATAAGCCCTACCGCTGAAGGAATGGTAATAAAAGTAACCATTCTAATACCCATCAGTAGATTTTTTTGAAACCTTTCGTGATTTCCAGACTCCATATGAGATGAAAAAGCAGGCAATAAGACTGTTCCAAGCGCAATAGCAAAAACTCCCAAGGGAAATTGAATAAGCCTATCTGCTAAAAAAAGGTAAGAAACGGCCCCTTCGTACTCTAAAAAAGAAGCAAACTCTTGAACAATGAGTACGGACAATTGCACAGAAGAAAGCCCAATGAGCGCTGGCATCATCAATTTTGAAATTTTTAGTAGCCCCGGATGCTTCCAATTAAATTTAAAAGTTGGCAAAAAACCATTCTTGATAACCCAGGGAATCTGGATAGCAAGTTGTACTATTCCACCTAAAAAAACGCCCCAAGCTACTCCTAATACAGGCCTTTCAAAAAAATGTCTAAAAATACACACCCCTGTAATAATTCCTACGTTTAAAAGAACTGGTGCAAATGCTGGAGAAAAAAAATGCCCAACAGAATTTAAAATACCCATAGCCAAAGCAACTAAAGATACAAAAAAGAGATAGGGAAACATGACACGTAGAAGATCAGTGCTTAAAGCATACTTCTCAGGAACATTTGCAAAGCCAGGCCCATAAGCAAGCACGCGCACAATTTCTGGAGCAAAAAAGATCCCTATCATTGTAACTAGGGCAACAACAATAGAAAGATAGGTGAAGCAAACAGAAACTAGCTCCTTTGTTTCCTTACCAGTTTTATTCTTTAAATAATGAGTAAAAACGGGAATAAAAGAAACTGATAAAGCCCCTTCTCCAAAAAGCATCCGCATGAGATTAGGCAATCTAAAGGCAACAACAAAAGCATCAGTTGCGGTCTTATCAAAATACTTAAAAATAAGTATATCCCTTACAAGCCCTAAAATCCGACTTATAAGAGTTGCCCCCCCAACTATACTTGCAGATTGAGCTATTCTTTTAGATTCAGACATGGATAAAAGGAACTTTGATTGACATGATATGAGTCGCATGATACTTAAACTAACAATTATCGTCAATCAAACTAGAAACTTATGGCACAACATAAACAGTCTGAAAAAAGAGCGCGTCAAGATAGACGCAAAGAATTAAGAAACGCACATGACAGGTCTGTTCTTACAAATGCAGTTAAGAAAATAAGATCTCTCAAAGGAAAAAACGAGGCTTCAAAAGAGTTGCCGGTTGTTTTCTCTGTTATTGATAAATCTGCTTCTAAAAATATCATTCACAGAAATACTGCAGCTCGCTATAAGTCACGCATTTCGCTCTTCGTTAGCACCCTGAAATAGAAATATAGCTCTTTCAAGTGCATGCCATCCGGATATTTGTCCTTTTTTTAGATGATAATCAATGGTGCCAAGCTCAAATAATGCCCTTTCAAGCTGTTGTATTTTTAAAAAACGCCCCTGATCTTTTAAAAATCGGATTTGAAAGGGGTTTATTCCAAGCTTAGAAATCATTTGAGATTCTGGCATATTTTCTTCTTGTAAAATTTTAAAACCAAGAAGCTTGCGACATTGCTTTACAAGCATACTAAAAATAAGAAGCGGAACCTCTCCTATAACTTTTAATTGATAAACGAGAAACAAATTTTTTGAAAATTTCTCGATTCCTAATCCATTGAGCAAAGTAAAAAGGGTTTGCTCCCGACCTCTTGTGCAAACAAAAAGAACATCTTCAATTGTGACTGCTTCTCGCCCTCCTACATAAGAATTGATTTTACAAACTTCTTGGGCAAGGCTATCTAAGTCTCGTCCAAAAAGACTTATTAAAAATTCACACCCCTCTCGATCAATATTCTTATTTTCTTTCTTAAAAAGATACTGAATCCAAAATGACATCTCTCGCTCATAAGGCAATTGGCATGGATAAGAACCCTCAACCAGGGTTTTTGATTTAAGACGATTTTTTGAAATAAAAATTAAATAAGAATTTGTTGAGAGGCGCTTCATAAGCGTTTCTAAAAAATCTGTCTTTAAACGCTCTGCCTCATGAATAATAATAAGTTTATTGCCAAAAAATCCAACTGTTGCAACTCCTTCTTGCATAGCCCCCAAAGTGTCATGGCCTGCATTAAAAGAGAAATAATTTAAATTTGAAAATTGAGGTAGAACTCTTTTTTTAACTAAAGATATCATTTCCGTAATTAAAAAAGTACTCTCCCCATAAAAATGATAAACTTTTTTAAGCTCAGCCTTTTGTAATTCATTCAGCACTTGATGCATATTTTTTTACCTAAAAATCCATAAAAATCTGATCATGAATATCTTCCATCATATACTGTGCTAGCTCACTAATAGCTGTCCTTTGATTTGTTTCATTCACGAGTGAATCTTCCCCTGCCCCATATGACTCTGGATTCGTTAAAGATTTTTCCCATAAAACTTTCCCAGTTTTTTTATCTTTAATCGCAATAGATACAGAAGCCGTTGCCGTATAAGCAGTAGCAAGAAGTTTTAGCTGTCTCCCAGGCGTAAATGTTTTCTCTTTAGTACCCGCAACACTTAAGGTAAAAGAATGAATGGTTCCATAAATGACTGCATCTGCTTCTTTCACGCTCACTAATTGAACATGTCTACTTTTTAAAAATTCATACTTAAGAGCCTCCGTAAATGCATCTTCAATAGCTGCCTCATAAGTTTCATTCTTAAACGGTAGAATAGCTATTTTTTGAGCCTTACCAGGAAATTGCCTTGTAACCCCTACTTGATAGCCACAAGAAAAGAGAAACAAAAGTAAAAAAACCAAACCATACTTAAAGTACCACATTAATAAGCCTCTTTGGAATAACGATCATCTTTTTAATTTCTTTGCCAGCAATAAATTGCTGAATACGAGGTAAATCTAAAACTATTTTCTTCAACTCTTCTTCATCTACATCAGAGGATACTTCTATGGTAGCTCTTAATTTCCCATTAATTTGGACAGGCAAAGTGATCACATCCTCTTTAGCCAAATCCTCTGACCAAGCAGGCCAGTGAGTTTCAAAAATACTAGAAGTATGCCCCAAAACAGCCCAAAGCTCTTCTGCAATATGAGGTACAAAAGGGGAAAGTAAATGAAGAAGAGAAGTAAGAGCAAAATGCATTACTTTTTTCTCTTCCTCTGTTTTTGGTTCAAATTCACGAAGAATATTAATAAACTCCATGGCTCTAGCAACGCAAGTATTAAAATGAAAACGTTCAATATCACTGGTCACCTTTTGAATTGTTTGGTGCGTACTCTTTAAAACTTGGCCCGCAGGCAGAGATAAATTTTCAGATGAAATCTTTTGAGAGTTAAGTCCATGAAAAGTGGGGGCATGTTTCATCACAAGTGACCACACTTTAATAAGAAATCTAAAACAACCCGCTACTGCATCATCATTCCACTCCACATCCCTTTCAGGAGGGCCTATAAAAAGTGTATAAAGCCTTTCCGTATCAGCACCATACTGTGCAATGAGTTCATCAGGGTTCACAACGTTACCCCTTGTCTTAGACATGGCTTCTAACTTTCCATTATTTGGATTTTTTTTACAGATCATCCCTTGTGTAAATAAATTACCAAAAGGTTCTTGAAAATTAACAAGCCCTAAATCATACATAACCTTTGTAAAAAAACGTGAATATAACAAATGTAAAATAGCGTGTTCTATCCCTCCAATATATTGATCTACAGGAAGCCATTTATTAACAGTAGAAGAATCAAAAACCTTTTTATCATCACCAGATGAGAAATATCTTAAATAATACCAGCTTGAATCTACAAAGGTATCCATTGTATCTGTTTCTCGCTTCGCAGTCTTTTCACAACGAGGGCAGCTTACTTTTACAAAGGGAGCACTTTTTGCCAAAGGAGATTCTCCATGTGGTTCAAAATCAACATCCATGGGGAGGATCACTGGTAAATCTTTTTCTGGAACAGGAACTTCTCCACACTTTTCACAATAAATAATAGGAATCGGAGCACCCCAATAGCGCTGTCTTGAAATAAGCCAATCTCTCAAGCGATAACGAGTTTCACGCTTTCCAAAGCCTTTTTTCTCTAAATATTCACCCATCAGGTTTATGACTTCTGCAGAGTTCTTACCAGAAAACGGTCCTTTGTCAGATTGGATCCCCTCTTCTACGAATGCCTCTTTAAGATCCTCTTCTTTTAGTTTTTTTTGAGGTGGCTGAATGACAAGCTTGATAGGTAATTGATATTTCTTTGCAAATTCAAAATCTCTTTGATCATGCGCAGGCACAGCCATAACCGCCCCGGTTCCATACTCCATAAGGGCATAATTTGTAACCCACAAAGGTATTTTTTCACCATTAGCAGGATTTGTAACATGCTTACCAATAAAAATACCTTCTTTTTCTAGAACTGCATCGGCAGGACGCACCACCCGACGTTTTAAGCCCTCAATGTAGCTTTTAATCTTCCCAGAAAGTGATAATTTTTCCAATAGAGGATGCTCTGCTGCTAAAGCCATATATGTTACGCCGTAAATAGTATCCGCTCGTGTTGTATAACACTCAACTTCTCCATCAAAATCAAGTCCTTGAAAATGAATATTGACCCCAAAGCTTTTACCAATCCAATTGGCTTGCATGAGTTTAACCCGCTCTGGCCAATGAGTGAGTAAATTAAGATCTTCTAAGAGTCGGTCAGCATAATCAGTAATTTTTAAAAACCACTGCTCTAATTCCTTTTTAACAACAGATGTATCACACCTTTCACAGGCATTATTCACCACTTGTTCATTAGCTAAAACCGTCATACATGAAGGGCACCAATTAACTGGCGCTTTTTTTCGGTAAGCAAGCCCTTTTTCATAAAATTTTAAAAAGAGCCATTGAGTCCACTTATAATAACTGGGTTCACACGTAAAAAGCTCATGATCCCAAGCGTACATAACTCCCCATTTAAGAAGTTGAGATTTACAAACTTCAATATTTTTCATAGTTGAAATGCGCGGATGAATTTGATGTTTGATGGCATAGTTTTCTGCTGGCAGCCCAAAGGCATCCCACCCCATCGGATGAAAAACCTGAAATCCTCTTTTAATCTTGTAACGAGAAAGGACATCTCCAATAATATAATTTCGTCCATGTCCTACATGGAGGGTGCCTGAAGGATATGGAAACATCGTGAGACAGTAGTATTTATTTTTAGCTTTTTTTACATCAGGATTAAAGCAGACAAGTTTTTGCCACTTTTTCTGCCATTTGGCTTCAATCTCTTGAAAGTTATATTTGTTCATGTCGCACTCACAATAGTCTTCTTGCCCTTTTTTGACAACCATACCCCTATCAGCTATACACCTAAATACCGGAGGTATTTTAAATGGCACGAGTCACTATTGAAGATTGTCTAACAAAAGTAGAAAACCGCTTTGAATTAGTTATATTGGGAACTCAAAGAACAAAACAACTTCTTAAGGGCGCAGCATCGCTACTTGAAGATCCAGAAAATAAACCTGCTGTTGTGGCGCTGCGAGAAATAGCTGCGGGCAAAGTTCGAGTGAAGCATTCTTTAAAATCTGAGACAGAAAATAAAAAATAGTCGAACAGTTTGAGTGAATACTAAACCTTTCCTTACTCCCATCGCCAAAATTATTGAAGATCTCTTTGCTAAAACCGAATATAAGAAGAAATATACTGAATCTCAATTAGCTTACGTCTGGTCAACTGTTGTTGGCGAAAAACTGAACCAGCACACAAGACCAGAAAAAATTCAGAATGGAGTTTTAACCTGCCGTGTAGATAGCTCTCCTTGGCTTTATGAGCTTCAATTTATGAAAAAAGACATTGTTCAAAAAATCAATACAGTTATGAAAAAAAGACTCATACGAGATATCTATTTTGTCTTAGGCAGCATCTCGCATCTTTAGTTATATAGTTTCACAATTAAAATCACGGATAATAAGATGGGGCTGTTGAAGTATGCACAAATGAGATTGTTGTTAATTTGCAAATGTTTACAGTCAG
>CAYJUJ010000057.1:0-8429 GCA_964373325.1 uncultured bacterium | reverse complement strand
ATGGATATAAGTGGTAAGTGATAAGGGTTAAGTGGCAAGTGCAAGATTTTTGCTAATCGCAACAACCTTTAATATTAGCCCTTTACAAATATACGGACTTCACTATAATTAAGAATATCAATATGTTAACGCCGTTAATGGGAGGAGGGGCTCGTGAATAAATCAGATCTTATAGAAAGAATATCCGAAAAAACACAAATTACGAAAAAACAAGCTGAGATGGTTGTAAACATCATTTTTGATTCTATGACTGGTGCTCTTCAAGCGGGTGATAGAATTGAAATCAGAGGGTTTGGGTCTTTCGTAAGCCGCCATTATGGAGCCTATACGGGAAGAAATCCAAGAACGGGCCAATCCATCCACGTAACGCCCAAAAAGCTACCCTTCTTTAAGCCTGGGAAAGAACTTAAGAAAAAAGTGGACAGTTCAGCTCAAGGCTAACCTAAATAAGTTTATTTAAGTTTATTTAAAATCTTTTCAATACCTTCCTGAGCAAAGTGAAGATCTTCTTTTTGATCAGAACCGGCGTGTTTTTCGATTTTCTTAAGTGAATACTTTAAACTTTCTAAAAGTATTTCAAGATCTTTCATTATTTTCTGTGTCTTAAATTGGAGGCTTACAAGGTTTCTTCGCTCACTATCTGCCTCTATAAGTCGTAGCATGTTTTGAAGCTTCATATCTAACTCTTGGAAATCATAGGGTTTTATAAGGAAATCATCCCCACCTTTGACAAGAGCTTGAATTTTAGTTTCTGTTTCACTCTTCACTGTTAGAAAAATAACCGGAAGAAATTTTTCTGCCAGTGTTTTTTTAAGTAGCCCACATGTTTGAAAGCCATCAAGATGGGGCATCATAAGATCCAGTAATACAATATCTGGATCTTCCTTCTTTATTTTATCAATAGCTTCTAACCCAGAATAACAGACAACGGTCTTATAACCTGCTTGATCTAATTGTTGCTGTAACAATGCCACGTTTTTTTCGTTATCATCAACAATCATAACCTTGTAATGTGCTCTACTTTGAACTGGCATATTTTTTTAAGTTTTTGGAAACAATCTGTTCTAACTGACTTGGTAAAAAAGGTTTTGAAAGATAATCATTGCATCCCGCATTTCTTGCTCTTTCTTCATCACCTGCAAGGGCGTGCGCTGTTAATGCTATGATAGGAACTTGGCTGTTCTTTTTTTTAATTTCACGAGTGGCATCCCAGCCATTCATTTCAGGCAAAGATAAGTCCATCAAAATCAGATCTGGAGCTTCTTTTAAGGCTTTCTCAACCCCTTCTTTTCCATCCCTGGCAACAATAAGCTCATAATTCTCTTCTAAAATCTGAATACATAAATTAAGATTATTTTCTGAATCTTCTATGATTAAAACTTTTTTCTTACTCATAAAACGCCCCCTATTCAAGCTGCTTTTTTAAGTTCTTCTGCTTTTGCCTCTTCATGCTTCATTGGGAAAATAATTTTAAAACAACTCCCCTTCCCTTCTTCACTTTCAACATCAATACTTCCACCTAGCAACTTTACAATTTTCTTAACAATCGCAAGTCCTAAACCACTTCCCCCATATTTGCGTGTGAGAGAGGCATCTACCTGCCTAAACTCATCAAAAATGATTTTCTGGTTTTCAGAAGATATACCAATACCAGTATCTTTGACTTTAAAAACGAAGAAGCCACCCTGTGTTTCAAGACTCACTGTAATCTTACCCTGATCAGTAAATTTAATAGCGTTATTGATAATATTATTAAATACCTGTTTTATCTTTGTTGCATCAGATCGACATAGTGGCAGGTTTTTAGAGATCTTTTTCTCAAGCACTATATTTTTGCCATCAATGAGAACAGATTGAGTTTCTAGGGAACTTTGAAGAATGTCTGCTGGAGCAAATTCCGTTACAACAACTGGCATTTTTCCTGCTTCAATTTTGGCTAAATCAAGAACTGCATTAATAAGCTCTAGTAAATCCCCTCCACTTTCAAGAACATTTTCTATATTTTTTTTGGATTTTTCGGTGAGTTTTTGGTTTTTGTCATGAAGTACCAAATCACTAAATCCAATAATGCTATTAAGAGGAGTTCTCAACTCATGGGACATATTAGCTAAAAACTCTGATTTTAAACGGCTTGCGAGTATGAGCTCTTGATTTTTGATACTCAAATCTTCTGATTTAATTCTTAATTCCTTAGTCCTTTCTGCCACTTTTTTCTCTAACCCTCGATTAAACTCCTTAATTTCTTCATTAGCTCCTTCTAGAGCCTCTCTCGACTCCTTTAATTTTTCAGCCATTTGATTAAAAGAAAGTGCAAGGCTACCAATTTCATCACTGGAATAAATAGGCGCTCTTTCATCTAAATGCCCTTCTCCAATTTTCTTTGTAGAAGACACAAGACTTTGAAGTGGAAGTAGAATACTTTTAGAAATAAATACACGTGTTATAAAAGCACTGAGTCCCAAAATCATGATAAGAAAGATAAAAAAAACATGACTCTCTTTTTGAGAGCTTTCAAGTGTTTCCATGGTTTTAGCTAAGGATTGGTTCACAAGGTTTGAAACAAGAGTTGTTGCTTTTTCTACATCATCATAAGCATGGTTTAAACCTTCTATTGTTTTCCAAATAAAAACAAGGGTTTGGATTTCATTTTGATATAAGTCATATAATTGCTGGTGGGAGAGCACAATTCTACGCATCTGAATGCTCAAGACCTTTGCTTTATGGAGCTCTTGCCTCATCTTTACAGAAGTAGTATTTGAAAGAAGCCCGTTTATTTTTTGATCAAACAAGTCGATATTTTTCGAGAAAGTACTTCTCCTTGTTTCTAAAATATCCTGTAATTCTTTCTCTGGTTTGGCTTGGAGAGCCGAAAATAGAGGTGTAGAAAATAAAGCGGCATTATCAGTAACGGTTTTCCTTAAATCGCCTACAACACCCCCTGCTATAGTGCCTAAATGTGTTTGAATTTCACTAGAAATGCTTATGTATTCATTAATTTTTTCTTTTTTAAACTGCCCCAATGCCAGCCGCTCTTCATGTTTTTCTACAATAGGATTTACGGAGTCAGAAAAAACCTGTAAGCCATTTTGTACCTTTTTCAAAGCCTCATTCATGGATTGAAATGCTTTTGCATTCAAGTTTTTAAAAAGACTTTGTGTACTCTTAAAACTGATCTCGTAGTTTTTTTTCCATTGCTCTAATTTTAAAACATCTTCTTCCAAGGTATATCGAACAGCCCAATTTTTACTTTCTCTTAGTTTTTCATTCAATTCTCTAATGTTTTCCGCAGCTGGATAAATTTGGGTTGTGACAATAGAAAACCTACTTTCAATACGTTTTAAATAATAAATGGATAAAAGGCTTGTTATAACAACAAGGAGGAAAAGAAGCCCGACTCCTCCTAATAGCTTGGTTTTAATAGGTAAATTCATGGCTACCCTTAATATCGGCTAACACACTGAAATTCTTTAAGTTTCAGAAATAAAAAACTAAGGTCCCCTAAAACTAGTCCCTAAGCTCTCAGTGATGATTTGAAGAGAGTAATATTTCAATAATATCAACCCATTAGCCCACCTCTCTTTTTGGTATAAATACCCATCAGGTGTAGAATTAAGTTAGGGGAAAAATCCAAACAAGTAGATTATGTAAGAAAGAGGTTTTAGGTTATGAAACTAAAAAGCTTATTTACATTCATTTTGGTAGGAATCATGAGCATTTCATCTCAAGTGTTTTCAGAAGAGGCAGGCGATTTATCTGTGTCTTCTGCACTTGCAGAAAGTAATGTAGCAATCACAGGTGAAACTACTGTAAATAGTGAAGCTCTATCAACAAGTGATATGGAATCCTCATTTTATGAATCCATGAGTGAAAGTGGAAGCTTACGACCATCTGAATCAACAAGAGGTGTATTATCTCCATCCTTTGACAGCGTAGAAAGAAAAACAATTCACTTCAAAATGAATGATTCATTGTGGCAATCACGTGAAATTCGATCTTCAAAAGAAGGTTCAGAATTCATGATGGATACTATTAAAGTTTTTGATGCTCCAACTCTTCAAAGCACAATCAACCAATCCTTTAGAGAATATCTGCAGAAACAAAATATCCTTGTTAAGAGTGGGGCTGATGCAGGAGAGCTTTCTAAATGGACATTTTCTAAAGAAGACTATGTCGATGACTTTAAAGCTCACAGTGACAAATTTGATGTAGAAAGATTTGTTAATAAAAAAGAAGCAATTGCAGAACATATTATGGAACAAAGGCTTGAAAAACTAGCCCGCGCTCAGGAAAAATTTGAACGTGGCGGAAAAGGTCAAGTGTCTGGTGCAGCAGTTGCTTCTGAAGCTTCAGGAGGCAAATCAGGTGGAGCTGCTTCCGCAGCGGCTGCGGATAACTCTGCAAAAGATAATTCTAAAAAAGACGATAAAAGTAAATAGCTTAAAACACTCCAAAGGGAAGTTGTAAATACAATCTATAGGTTTGGAAAATATCAGTATCTTGGCCTGTTTCAAATTCCCAGTTTCCGTCAAAGTTGAAAGTTATTTTTTTATAAAGGGGCAATGAAAGAAGCAATTTATAGGTATGAACATAAGTTGTTCCACGATCGGTATTATTATTGTCTATAGAAAATTTGTAAAGAAGATCAACTAAAAGTTTATTAAAAAGTTGATCTTTAAATTCAGCACTTAATTTATGAATTTCTTCTTGGGGATCATTAATCCACTCAAAGGCATAACCAACCTCTACCTTTTTTAGAAAAGGTAAATCCCATGTGAGAGCTCCTTCTACATCATGCTGGTCATCTTGCTCTCGCAGATCAATATAGTTATATCGAACAATTGCCTCAAGAGACTTTTTAAAATCTAACCCTAAAGATAATCCAAAATCATCAAAAGGATTTATTTTTAAAACATTGGGCAAAACCTGACGTAAGACTAAACCTCGCCTTGCTGAAATGGCTCCGAAAAAATTTCCCTTCTCATATAAAAGGTAGGTATAACCTGATAAGCGATTAAATGTGCGAGAACGAAAATTAAAGCTATTGGTACCATCATTGCCAAAATGGTTGTATTCTCCCCGTGAAGAAAGAGTCAATTTATTCCCAAAAGATGTTTGTAATTTTAAGGAGGCTATATTTTGATAGTAATCATGATCACGGGTATGATTATCAACAACTTGATATCTATCGTTTCTTTGGCCTCGCCCTTCTATAAAAGTGGAAGGATTTAATTTATAAATAAATTCTTCCGAAAATTGTGTTTGAATAGTGCGCGTATCATTTACAATGGCATCTCTATTTTCATCGTTAATGTAATTAAAGCGGCTTGTAAAAAGTGGATTTTTTTCAATCTTTACTAAATCAAGCCCCTTGAGTGCATCCAGATTTTTTGGTTCTAACGATAAAACCTTTTTGTACATTTCTTCTGCTTTATCCCACCTGCCTTGAAAAAGAGATATGAGGGCCAAATCATTTAAAACAGCGGTATTTTTAGGATCTATTTGGGCCGCTTTCTCAAAAATAGCATAGGCTTCATCTAATTGAGAAAGCCACCCATACACTCTTCCTAATGTATTATAATTGCTGATATTTCCTTCTTGTAATTGGATGGCTTGACGCAAAACTGTTGTAGCTGCCTCAATTTGGTCTGTTTTACTATAAAGAATAGAAAGCTTCACATAAATATTTTCATTTTTAGGGGCTTTCTTTTTTGCTTTTTCATACCAGACAATGGCAGATTTTTGATCGCCCAAGGTTTCATAAATATCAGCAATACGAACCATGGCATTGACATTATCAGGATCTATTTCAAGGATTTTTTTTTCCGAAACTACTGCCTCGTTATATAAACTAAGGCGGCGATAGGCAAAAGCCATTCCTTCTAAGGCTGCTGCATGATAGGGGTCAAGTTTCAGAACTTTACCTAAAACACCTAGTGCATTTCTATATTGTCGATCCTTATTATAAACTCTCCCTTGCCCTAAATAAGCCTCAAGCTGGTAAGAATCTAACTGAAGTACTCTATTGTAATAGAAATGGGCTTTATAGAATATCTCTTGCTCTTCATACAACCGAGCCAAAGACATGAGAGTTGTTACATTATTAGGATCTATCTTTAAAGCCTTATTTAAAAAATAAAAACTGTCCTTATACTTTTTAAGAAAAATGAAGCTAACTCCTATACCTTGTAGTGCTGTTAAATTTTCTGGTTCCTGATCAAGAACTTTTTTAAAGATTTTGGCTGCATCTTCATAGTTCTGGGATTTTGTGAATTTGAGAGCTTCTTTCAAGAGAGTTGTAGTGTCTTGAGAATCAAGATAAAGGGGCAAGACAAGTGCTAACAGGATGATCTTCTTGGTGATTTTATAGCCCATTTGAGCTTCATCATAGACGAAAACGCCGTTTTGTCATCCCGGAAGCGCTATTGCGCTATCCGGGATCTAGGAATATAGGAATGACACTATTGTTAATAAGTCACTTTTGAATCGGAATGATACGACCTATGGGTTTATCCTCATTCGCTTTTGGTAAAATAATTTCTAATGTTCCATTTTTAAAGTGTGCTTTCACTTCATTTTCTTTAATGTCAGCATTGATCGGCAAAGTCCTAGAAAAGCTTCCATAACGCCTCTCACAAGAATAGGTATGAGCACCCTTTTCTTCCGATTCTTCTTTTCTTTCGCCAATGATGGTTAAATAACCATCATTGAGCTCAATCTTGATATCCTTTTCCTCTAGACCTGGAAGATCAGCTTTTACTTTAATCTCTTTACTTGTTTCAACAACATCAACAGCTGGACTCCATGAAAAGTCCTGTCCAAATCCATCGAGTAAACGATCAAAAGACTCCCATAATGTTGGAACTAAAAACTCACTTCTCTTTGGTTTTCTTACGAGTAATGTCATAGTAACCTCCTTTAAACTTCAATCTGTACATGCCGATATTAATGTCAAGGGCTAGACAAAAATAGAAAAATGAAATATATATAAGTAGTTAAAATGACTAATAAAAATATCCAATCTATAGCTACAGCCTATCAACTGTACTTGGCAGAGATCCAAAAATACCCGGTTTTAACGACAGAAGAAGAAAAAAAAATAGCACAAGACTTTTTTGAAAATAAAAATGCTATAGCTGCTCAAAAATTAGTCTTACACAACCTGCGTTTCGTCGTAACCATAGCCAATAAGTATGCTCATTATGGAATTAAAATCATGGATCTCATTCAAGAAGGCAATATTGGACTTATGAAGGCTGTAGAAACCTATAACCCTTATAAAGATGTTCGCCTTATCACGTATGCCGTTTGGTGGATTAGATCCTACATTCATGATTACATTCAAAAAAATTGGAGCATGGTTAAAGTAGCAACGACACAGGCTCAAAGAAAACTTTTTTACAAACTTAAAAAAGAACAAGAAGAATTAGAGCGGTTAGGATTACCTCCAACTATAAAACTTTTAGCAGAGCGCTTAGATGTTCCTGAAAAGGACGTTGCCATTATGGCGCAAAGACTCTCCCAAAAAGATGTCTCCCTTGATACACCTTTAAAATCTGACACCGAGAAAACTCATCTAGAAAATATTAAAGATGAAGGGATTTCTCCAGATGTCATCCTTGAAAAAGAAGAAGAAACGCGGCTGATTCGCCAAAAATTAAAAGAGTTTGGGAGTTTCCTACAAGATAAAGACAAGTATATTTTTGAGAAAAGAGTTGTGGCAGAAAAACCAATGACACTTCAGGCTATAGGAAAAAAATATAAAATCTCAAGAGAACGCGTTCGACAAATTGAAAGTCGTGTTAAGAAAAAATTAAAAGAGTTTTTCAAAAAAGAAATGCCCCAATTTATTCTGAAATAAGTGGGTTTTCTAATTCATTCTTATCATCTGCTTTAACTGGAAAGTGCTTGGCTAAAATTTCACCACAGGTAGTAATAGCTTTACACAAACCTTCTTGTAAGTGCTTATGCCGAATATCAACAAGAAGCTCTTCTACAATATGATTCCAGGTGTTCGCTGGAACAACTTTATTAATTCCTGTATCTGCTAAGACTTGCACTCTCTGTTCCAAAAGTGAAACTAAAATAAGAATACCAGTACGATCTCTCGTTGAATGAAGGTTTCTTTCGTAAAAAATTTCTACTGCTCTTTGATAAACTTCTTCTTCCTTTTCAGCGTTGCTGATAAAAAATCTTTTCAAAAATGGAACCTCCCCTAGAAGAATGCCAATGAAAATAAGAGGAATTTCAATTAAAAGGTACACTAAAAAATCAAGATAAGGATAGCAAATATAAAATAAAGAAATAGAAAGCAAAGCAAAAGTAATACCAAAGCGCCATGTGGCTCCTGGATAAGTATCACTCGCTCTTAAGACAACCGGTACAATTTCTCCAGAGGTTTTCGCCTCCGCTTTTTTAACCGCTTCTTCAAT
>CAYJUJ010000056.1:0-8483 GCA_964373325.1 uncultured bacterium | reverse complement strand
TATTGCATCTCTGGGAGAAAATATTCAAGTCAAAAGGTTCGCTCGTTTTGCTCTAGGTCAATAAAATGAAGCCCAAATATAAGCGCGTGCTTCTCAAGCTTAGTGGCGAAGCTCTTATGGGAGAGCAGGAATATGGCATTAGCCCCTCTTTTACAAACCGTATTGCAGAAGAAATTCGAGATATTACTAGCCTTCATACTCAAGTAGCTATTGTTATTGGGGGGGGTAATATTTTTAGAGGAACAACTGCAGAGCGGGGTATGGACCGCGTTGTTGCTGATAATATGGGAATGTTAGCGACGACTATTAATAGCCTTGCTCTTCAAAGTGCTTTAGAAAATGTAGGAGTTGATACACGCGTACAAACAGCTATTGAAATGAGACAACTCGCAGAACCCTACATTCGACGCCGTGCAATTCGTCACCTTGAAAAAGGAAGAGTTGTTATTTTGGCTTGTGGCACTGGAAATCCTTATTTTACTACAGACACAGCAGCAAGCCTTCGAGCTCAAGAAATTGGTTCGGAAATTATTTTAAAGGCAACCCGTGTTGATGGTGTGTATGATTCAGACCCGCTTAAAAATAAAAACGCTAAAATGTTTAAAGAGTTAAGCTACATGGATGTTTTAGAAAAAGATTTACGTGTTATGGATGCAACGGCCATTTCTTTGTGTATGGATCATGGGATGCCTATTATTGTTTTTAATTTGCTTAAAAAAGGAAATATTAAAAAAGTAATAGAAGGGCAATCTATCGGAACAAGGGTACACGGAAATCAGGAGAGGAGAAAGTAATGTTGGAAGAAGTTTTAAATGGCCTAAAACAAAAAATGAAAAAAACGGTAGAAACTCTTCAAACCGAGTTTAAAAAATTAAGAACAGGAAGGGCTTCTGTTGGTTTATTAGATGGAGTTTTGGTTGATGCCTATGGAACAAAGTGCCCTTTAAATCAAGTGGCAACCCTTTCGATTCCAGAAAGCAGGATGATTCTTGTCCATCCGTTCGATCCTAATATTATTCGAGATATTGAAAAATCTATTTCAACATCAGGGCTGGGTCTTTCTCCCATGAATGATGGCAAGCTCATTCGAATTCCAATGCCTCCTTTAACTGAAGAGAGGCGTAAAGAACTCGTCAAAGTTGTGAAAAAAATCGCTGAAGAATCAAAGGTCACTCTCCGTAACCATAGGCGTGAAGCGAATGATCAAGTTAAAGATTTAGAGAAAACAAAAAAGCTATCTGAAGATGACTCTCGAGTGAATCAAAAAAAAGTACAGGATCTGACAGACCAATTTATTAAAGAAATCGACACCGTTACAGCAGCTAAAGAAAAGGAGATCATGCAGGTTTGAGAGATGGAATTGATATTCACAAGCTACCAAAACACGTTGCTATTATTATGGATGGGAATGGCAGGTGGGCGGAAAAACATGGGCAGTCGCGCCTTTCCGGACATGAGCAAGGTAGCCGTGTTGTTAAGCAAACTATTACTTGCGCAAAAAATTTAGGAATCAAATTTTTAACCCTTTATGCATTTAGTACAGAGAATTGGAATCGTCCCAAAAAAGAAGTTTTTGGGCTCATGAAACTTCTCAGTCGTTATCTATCCGAAGAGAGAGATTTTTTAATTCAAGAAAAGATTCGTCTTAATGTTATTGGAAATTGGAAAAAGCTACCTTCCTCCCTTGTTCGAAAAATAGAAGAGGTGCAAGATGCAACGGCCGAGAATCAAGAAATGCTTCTTAATATTGCACTTTCTTATGGGGGGAGAGAAGAAATTATCAAGGCGGTTAATAAGATTTTGGAAGAAAAGAAGAAGAAAATTACAGAAGATTCTTTTTCTAAGTATCTTTATACCTCTGGTATTCCAGATCCAGATCTGCTCATTCGTTCCTCTGGGGAGAAGAGGATAAGTAATTTTTTATTATGGCAAAGTGCCTACGCAGAGTTTTATTTTACTGATGTTTTATGGCCTGATTTTAAGGATGAAGATTTTTATGGGGCCATTTATGCATTTCAAAACAGAAAGAGGAGATATGGCACAGTCAGAAATTCTTAAAGAAAGCAGTTCTCAACTTAAAACTCGAATTCTCTCTGCATCTGTCCTTTTAACAGCTTTATTTCTCATTCTTGCTTTTGGTGATTTTATTGGAGTTCAAGTTCTTATTCTCATTGTTTCTGGAATTTGTTTTTACGAATACTTCAACATGCTTTTTAAAAAAGATAACCATTTATATTTTAAATGGTTAGGAGCTACTTTGGGCATGTTTGTAACGTTTGTTCATGTTTCTGGTCATCATCAATACATTCTTGCAAGTATCAGTCTTGTTTTACTGGTATTCTTTTTTTTCTATTTATACCATGCAGAAAATAATCAAAAAGAGCTTGTGCAGAATATGGCGTTATCTTTATGGGGTGTTTTTTATATCAGTTTTCTTTTAGGTTTTTTCCCTCTCATGCGTCCACTTGAAAACGGACAAAAGTGGATTTTACTTGTTCTTCTTCTGTCTTGGGGAAGTGATTTAGGAGGATATTGGGGTGGAAGACTTTTTGGTACGCGTAAACTTTATCCAAGTGTGAGTCCCAATAAAACTATGGAGGGTGCTTTTTCTGCCATTTTATTTGCTACGAGTATGAGTGTTATTTTTGCTCTTTCTTTTTTTAAATCGCTTGATTTGGTTGAGGCACTCTTTTTAGGTGTTGTGGGTTCTGTGCTGGCTCAAATAGGAGATTTGTGTGAATCACTTCTTAAAAGAAGCTTTGATGTAAAAGATTCTGGAAATTTAATCCCCGGACATGGGGGTATGCTAGATTGCATTGATAGTGTATTATTTGTAGGTCCCTTTATTTATTTGTATATTCAACTTGTAAAGTAAGGAGAAAATAATATGTCATATATTTTAGGAATTATTATCTTATTTATTGCGATTGTTTTTGTTCACGAGTTTGGTCATTTTATTTTATCAAAGCTTTTTGGAATCAGGGTTGATGTATTTTCTATAGGCTTTGGTCCTAAGCTTTTCAAAAAAAAATGGAAGGGAACAGAATACTGCCTTTCTCTTTTTCCTCTAGGTGGGTATGTTAAAATTCATGGTCAAGAGCCCGGGGAGGCTCAAGGTATTTCCAAATCTGACAAAGTCGCTTTTGTAAATAAGCCAATATGGCAACGCATTCTTGTTGTAAGTGCGGGGCCTGTTTTTAACTTTCTTTTCGCTATTGTGGTCTTTTTGTGATGTTCGCCATTGTAGGAGAATTCGCTATAGCTCCGAAAGTACAAAGAGTTGTTGAAGCCTCTCAAGCAGAAAAAAGTGGTTTTCAACCAGGGGATGTCATTTTGGAAGTAAATGATTCAGCTATCAAGCGATGGGATGAGTTAGAGAAAAGTCTTTTTGATAAAATAGGGCAAACTGTTGATGTTAAAATTCAGCGCAATGGTGAGCCTATGATTTTACAGGTTCCTGTGACACCTGAAGAAATCATGAATGAAGTTGGAAAAATGATAACGGTAGGTGGAATCCGAGGTTTAGAGCCCAATTCTTTAGCTCCAGTTATTGGAGTTGATGATCCACAGTCTCTTTTAGCTAAATCAGGACTTCAGACAGGGGATAAAATCGTTGGAGTTAACGATCAAAACATACAAACGTGGGATGAACTCAAAAATTTCTTTCTCAATACGGGTGCTTCGGGGGCTCTTTTAAAAGTTCAAAGAGAAAATAACGAACTTACTGTCAGTTTAGAGCTACCTCCAGAATATTTTACGATAGATGTATCTTCCAAAATTGGATATTTAGGACTTTATTCCTCTTCTTTGTTTATAGGGTCTTTGAGTGCGGGGTATCCAGCAGAAAAAGCAGGTCTTAAGGTTGGAGATCGTGTTCTTAGTGTTAATGCTTCTCCTATTTATAGCCAAGAAGAGCTTATTTCAGAAGTTCAAAAAGCCATGAAAAGCCAAGGAAAAGTTCATGTGAAGTATAAAAGGGAGGGAAAAACTGACGAAGTTATTCTTGTAGCTCGAGAAGAGGCAAGTGAGATTAATGACCATAAACAATGGAGAGTTGGAATAAGCCATCTTTATTTTTCAAATGAACCTCAAATCATTGTGTGGAAACCTGATCATATAGGACAAGCTCTTGTAGATTCTTTTAAAAGAACAGGCCACTGGATTGTAGTAACTATGGAAACCATGTGGAGGCTTTTTTCTGGAAAGCTTTCTCCCAAGATGATTGGCGGGCCTATTGCTATTGGAAAAATTGCTGGAGATACCTTTAAACAAGGTTTCTCTTCATTTCTCAATGTGATGGCTATTATTAGTATTAATCTTGGGGTTATTAACTTTATTCCTCTTCCTATTTTTGATGGTGGTCATTTCTTTTTCTTTACTGTTGAGGCAATTCGAAGGCGCCCCTTGGGTGAAAGAGCTATGGGAGTTGTGAATGCATTTGGGTTGGCACTGATTGGAGTTCTTTTAGTTTTTGTATTTTATAATGATTTATCTCGTTTACTTCAGAATACCCCCTTTTGGCACAAGTTATTTGGTTAGTGGTTTATGCTTTTACTATCTGTTGACACTTCTACTCTTCAGGGGGGGCTTGCCTTAACTCATGATGATAGTCTCATTGCATCAGAGTCTTTTAGTGTAAAACTAACTTATTCAGAAAAATTAATTCCCCTTATTGATAATCTTTTAAAAATAGCTGGCTATGAAGTTAGTAATTTAGAGGGTTTTGTAGTAGCCGAAGGGCCTGGTTCTTTTACGGGGCTTAGGGTTGGGCTTACCACAATCATGGGAATGGCCCATGCACTTAAAAGGAAAGTAGCGACCATTCCAACACTTGATTTTCTAGCTATGAATGCATCTTTGAGAGATTCCTATATTTGCCCTGTCATGGATGCAAGAAAAAATGAAGTTTATGCAGCTATTTATGAAGGGCTTAATGTCATCCCTAACGCGGGTCCCCGCCGGAGTTTATCCCAGCGAAAGCTGGGACCCGCGTTAGGGGATAAACTCCGGCCTGGGATCCAGTATTATCCTATACTCAAATCAGAATACCTGGCCTGCAGCATTGACCATTTGAGTGAAGTAGTGAAGAGAGATTTTAAAGACAAAAATATTGTTTTTTTAGGAAATGGTCTTGAAACTTATCAATCTTTTTTAGAAAAAGAGTTTAACTCCTCTGCAGTTTACCTGCCTAGACCTTTTTGGAGGCATGATGTATATTACCTTGCCTATTTGGGACTCCTTAAATTTCAAAATGGGGAAGCTAAAGAACCCTCCGAAGTAGAGCCATTTTATTTACGAAGTAACTTTTTGTGACTCTATTGTCATCCTGAGGAGGACCCCATTTTGTCATCCCCGCACTTAATTGGAGGCGGGGATCTAGACCTTTTAAATACTAGATTCCAGTTTTCACTGGAATGACATTTTCAGATAGCATTGGCACAAATGTATGAATACACAAAAAATCGATTTTAAAAATTTAAGCCCTGATGAAATAGCCTCTTATTTTGAGAGTAAAGGAGAGCCCAAATATCGCTCCTCGCAACTCATTGAATGGCTTTTCCAGAAGAAAATAAGTGCATTTTCTGAAATATCGAACTTTTCAGAAGAATTAAAAAAACAGCTGGAGGAAGATGGTTATATAAGCACTTTATCTCAAAAAAGCGTTCAAGAATCTCAAGATGGAACAAGAAAATTTTTGTTTCAATTAGAAGATGGAGAAACGATTGAAACAGTGCTTATGCCCCATAAGGAAAGACTTACCCTTTGTATTTCAACTCAAGTGGGCTGTCGAATGGGGTGTCGTTTTTGTTTAACAGCAAAACAAAGCCTCATTCGCCAATTAAAAGCTTCCGAAATTTTAAATCAGATCATTGAGGTTCAAAAGAATCTCCCACGCAAAATTACAAATATTGTTATGATGGGAATGGGAGAGCCGCTTGATAATTTTGAAAATGTTGTTCAGGCTATAGACTATATTTGTTCTCCCAAGGCTTTAGAATTTGCTCCAAGACGGGTTACGGTATCTACAAGCGGGCTTGCTTCAAAAATTGAAGAGCTTGGGAAAAGAACAAAAGTGAATTTAGCTATTTCTCTTAATGCTTCGAATAACAAAACAAGAACAGATATTATGCCAGTTAATAAACCCTTTCCTATTGAAAAATTGATTGAAGTTACCAAAAAGTTTTACTCTATGAATAAAAGAGGAAAAGTTATGTTTGAATATGTACTGCTTAAGGGAGTTAATGATTCACAAAAAGATGCTTTAAAATTAGCAAAATATTTAAAAGGAACACCTTTTAAAGTAAATTTAATTCCTTTCAATGAGCATTCTGAACTTGCCTACAAGCAGCCTTCTTCTGAGGGTATTACACAGTTTCAAGATATTCTTCGTCAAAATAAAGTTTTCTCATTTGTTCGCTGGAGCAAGGGGCGAGACATTAGCGCAGCGTGTGGTCAACTCCGCTCCCTTATGATACAAAATAAATATGAAGGCTAAATCTGTTCGTGAGTCTCAAGTATTGCGCACAGAAATTGTTCATCCTGGAGATACAAATCCACTAGGTACTATTTTTGGTGGTATTGTTGTTGAGTGGATTGATAAGGCTGCAGCCATTTGTGCTATGCGCCATGCTCGAACTAATGTTGTGACTGCTTCTATTGATGCCTTAAGTTTTTTATCTCCTATTAAGGTAGGATACTTTGTTATTCTTAAAGCGAGTGTTAATTACACTGGAAAGACATCCATGGAAATAGGGGTTAGAGTTGAATCAGAACATCCCATGACAGGAGAAATGAAGCATACCGCAACAGCTTATCTCACTTTTGTAGCTATTGATGAAGATGGTAAACCCACTGCTGTTCCGCCAGTTTCACCTGAAACAGCCATAGAAAAAAAACGATATGAAATGGCTAAGAAAAGAAGAGAGGGGCGGCTTCATATTACAAAAGAGCGTGCAAAAATCTACGAAAAATAGTTCTAGGGTAGTAAGCTAGTTTCCAGGTATAATTATAAGAGAGGGTTTGGAAGGCAATAAGGCGTTCCTCTCATAGTTAAAATAACTAATAATATCAATTAAATAGGTGTTTTAATGCATAAGAAAGGGAAGTATTATCTTTTTTCTTTTCTTGAAAAAGGTATATATGGGGTTTTTTTACTCCCATTTTTCATTTCTTTTCTTTGTGCTCAAACTAAGTCGATTCAGGGGTATTCAGATAATATGAAGTCTGGAACTGCTGTTATTTTTGTTAACGGAGCTGAAATGACTCGTGTACCACTTTCTGATGGTACATTTAATGTTGATTTAACACTTGAGGGCAAATCCCACGTATTGCAAGTCATTATCTTTGATGAAAAAGGCAATCCAGAGCTACGGAAAATTATGGATGTAACAGATGAAGAAAAGGAATATTTTGATGCTGTTGTTTCAATTAAATCCTCTGTGGCGGCAGCTTTGGCAAAATACAACCCTAAAATAGCAGCTGCTCTTGAAGAAGCTGAAAATCAAAATTTTGAAGATTTAGTTATGTTTGTAGGAATGGTTTGCAAAGTTATTAATACAATGAAGCTTAGTAATGCACTATCCTCCCTTGAGCTTATTGACCGTCTTTTAATCGGTGAAAGTCTTCTTGGCATACTTCAAGATCGTTTAGGAAATGAAATGGGTGGACTTGTTCTTGTCGAGCTTAAAAGATCTCATTTTCCAAAAGATCAAGAAGGTAATGTTGACTTTCAAATTCTTAGTCACTTGATTGGGAATCTGAAGGCTTCTTTGAGGTAAGTTCTTTTTGAATAAACTCCGCTGCCCATTTCGCCTTTTCCTTTATTAAAGAACTTTCATGTGAAAGATAAGTATTTACAATTTCAAGGCTTTTTTGACTTGGGTTGAAAGCAAGTGTGTCTATGTAAAGAAGAATCATTGGGGTTGATTTTTCCTTTTGAAGTGTATTTTTTACAGCAGTAATCACTTTTTCTCTTATTTTTTCAGGCATTCGAACCAGAACTCGTGCTGAAGCCACGCGCAGTGTTTCCTCTTTAGATTGTAAAAAAGGAATCATTTTTTGAGCAATATATTCTTTGTCTTCTTCATAGAAAAAAGTTTGAATCGTTATCTCTACTCTTTTGGTATCATTTACTTTTAAAAGGGCCCCCAACCAATCTCGTGGTTTTAAATTAAGTAAAATCTTTTGCTGATCGGGATGATAATGAAAGATTTGAGCAGCATTGAGAGCTCGTCCTTCGGCTAACCAAAACCCGCCTTTATAATCATCATAAATTTTAAAGAAAGTGCGGCTATTTGGGATAGAAATTTTATCAGTTGTTTTTTCTTTGATATGGTATTTAAAAAACCCTCCTGATTCTATAACTCCTTCTTCACGCCCTGAGGAAATGACATAAATATAGGGTGCGCGGTAGAGGATTTGTTCAATTCCACTTACTTTGTCAAAAAAATCGATTTTCGTTTCTTTCCATATTTCAGAATAGC
>CAYJUJ010000055.1:0-8514 GCA_964373325.1 uncultured bacterium | reverse complement strand
TTGGACTCAAGAAAAGAGGAAAGGTAGAAGTGGGCTACTTTGCTGACCTTGTTGCTTTTGATTTCAATGAAATTGAAGATACCTCAACCTTTCAAGATCCACTTCATTACCCAAAAGGTATTAAATATGTGTTCGTCAATGGTGAGATGGTTATTGAAAATGGCAAGCACACTGGCAAAAAACCTGGCCAAGTAATTCTTGTTTAAAGGAAGCTGCGATGGAATAGCTTCCTCATTGATTCAATCTTTTTTCTAAATCTTGATGTGCTGAAGAACCAATCCATTTCTTCCACTCGTTCTTTTTAGGAATAGTATTGAGAAGAATGTCAGATCTTATTTTTTGGAGTCTTAAGTATGATTCTTCCATTTTTTCTTTAAAAGAGTATTCTTCTTCTACTTTTTTATAAAGGAGTTCAAAAAGCTCTTCGTGATGATCATGGTCTGAGTCACAATACAGTAAAACATCAATGCCAGCTTCACATGCAAGGTAGAGCGCCTCATCTTCATCATAGCTTTTAGAAATAGCACCCATACCCATATCATCAGAGATAATAAGCCCTGAGAACCGTAAATCTTTTCTAAGATAAGAGAGCGTTTTATGAGATAAGGTTACAGGAAGATTGGGGTCGAGTGCCTCACAAATAAGATGGGCTGGCATCATGGTATTCACCCCACCCTTGATAACTCTTTGAAAAGGAATGAGCTCCCTCTTTTCTAGTCCTTTGAGAGAGTGTGAAATCCTTGGTAATTCTTCGTGAGAGTCTTCTACAGTATCCCCATGGCCTGGAAAATGCTTAGCGCAGGCAAGTATTCCTGATTTTTGTAATCCACGCGTAGCTGCAGAAGCAAGGTTTGCTACCGTTTCAAAATCTTTTCCAAAGGCTCGATCAGCAATGACTTTATTTTGAGGATTTGTGTGAATATCGCAAACAGGAGCAAAATCAAGATTAATACCAACAGATTTTAACTCTTCTCCAACAGCGTTGAAAAGTTCAAAAATGAATTTTGGAGAATTGATATCTCCTAGTTTTTGGGCTGGAGGTAGTTTAAGGAAAGGATCTTTAAGCCTTGCTACTCTTCCACCCTCTTGATCAACACTGATAATGAGGGGTTCAGGGCTTACTTTTTGTAAGGTTTGCGTTAACTTAAAAACCTGTTCTGGCGATTCACAGTTACCCTGCATCAAAATAAAACCAGCAGGATTTAATTTTTGAATCAGTTTTAGTGTTTTCTGAGAAGGGGTTGTACCCTCTAACCCGAACAAAAAATGTGCTCCGACAATATTTTTTAATTCTTTCATCCCCCATTACCTCCCTTCTCTTACAGGTCGGATTCGTCTTCAATTTCTCCTACGATTTCTTCGAGTGCATCTTCAAGTGTAACAAGACCTTTTATTTCCTTATTCTCATTAATAACAATAGCCATGTGAGTTCTATTTTTTTGGAAATACCTCACTAAATTTCTGACTGTTTTAGTTTCAGAAATAAAAAGGGCTTCTTTGATGAGAGAACGAAGATCCATATTTATGTTGTGACTATAGGCTCTTAAAAAATCCTTAATATAGAGAACCCCAACTATGTTATCTCTTTTACCATCATAAACCGGTATTCTTGAGAATGGATGTTTTTCAACCAATTCCCACGCTTTTTGAGATGATTCATTGATATCAATCATCAGTGTGTGGTCTAAAGGGGTCAAAATGTCTTTTGCTTGGCGAGTATCCAATTGAAAAATACTTTGTAGGAGTTCCTCTTTTTCTTTAGAAAGCTTTCCTGTAATAGTACTAACGGTAATAATTGTTTTTAATTCCTCTTCGGAAAAGGAGGGTCTTGGTCTTCTTATAGAAATACCTAACCAACTAAAAAGAAAGTGTGAAATAGAGGTTAGTATTTTTACAAGGGGATAGAAAAGGGTCATGAAGAATCGAATAGGATAGATGAGGCGATAAGCGGTTTTTTCCGTTTCAACTGCTGCATATGTTTTTGGAAGTATTTCACCAACAATTAAAAGAATAACGGTAACGAAGACTGTTGATATCCAAATACCTTTTTCTCCCCACAGGCTAATGGCGATACCTGTAGCAATAGCAGTGCAGGCAGTATTAACAAGGTTGTTTCCCACAAGAATGGTGGCAATCAGTTGATTTGGGTGTTGAATCGTATCTTCAATCAGTTTAGCTTTTGGTTTTCCTTTTGTAACCTGGTGGTGGAGTTTAAGACGAGAAAGAGCCATGAGCGCTGTTTCTGAACAGGAAAAAAAAGAAGACAGCACAATAAGGATCATCATTAAAATAAGTTCAAAGCCCATATTTTCTTCCTACTAATTTCGCATCCCATTTGCGAAGAAGGCCATCTCCCAAAAAATTGAAACCTAATACCGTTAGCATAATAGCGAAAAGAGGGGGTAATAACAAATGGATACGTGTGATATCTTGAATGTGGCGTCTGGCTTGATCAATCATACTACCCCAACTAGCTATTTGCCCTCCCGCACCTAAACCAAGGAAGCTAAGACTGCTTTCCGCAATAATAACTCCAGCCATTCCAAAACTAGCTTGCACTAGCAGGGAGGAAAATAAATTAGGCCAAAGATACCTGGAAACAATTCTTAATGTGGAAAGGCCGAGGGCATGAGCTCCCAAAACATATTCCTTTTCTTTAAGGGAGAGAATTTGTCCACGTGTGAGTCTTGCATAACCTGTCCATCCAGTGAGGGTCAAAGCTAAAATAACATTATTTGCAGATCGCTCAAGTATTGCTGCAATGCCAATAGCTAGTAATATGCCAGGAAAAGCAAGAAAAATATCAACAATGCGCATGATAAGTGTATCAAGCTTACCCCCATAATAAGCTGAGATGGAGCCAATAATAAGCCCAATAAAGCAACATAAAAAAGTTGTGATGATAGATATGTAAAGAGACAGACGCGCTCCATAAATAAGATGTGTGAAAATGTCTGAACCATATTCATCTTGCCCAAGAAGATGTTTTGAACTGGGTTCGGCATATTGATGGGGCAAGTCTTGGTAAGTAATCGGATATGAAGAAAGAAAGGGAGCACAAAGAGAGATCATGACCATGGTACCCACAATCAAAGATCCGATTGTTAAAAATTTATTTTTCATTGAAGTCTTATTCTCGGATCTGCAACTGAATAAAGAAGATCGGTTATCAAATTAACGACTATGTAACTTAAGGCTATAAATAAAACACAACCTTGAATGACCAAAAAATCTCTTTGTTGAATAGCTGAAACAAAAAGATGCCCTAATCCTGGCCAAGAAAAAATGGTTTCGGTAATAATAGCCCCTGTTAAAAGGGCACCTAATTGTAGGCCAACAATAGTAATAATAGGGTTTAAAGCGTTTCTTAAAGCATGTTTAAATAAAATGATTTTTTGGTTCAAGCCCTTGGCTACGGCAGTTCTAATGTATTCTTTGTGAAGAACTTCTAACATACTAGCGCGGGTCATTCGGGTTAGTATGGCCATTAAAGCTGTACCTAATGTGATGGTTGGCAAGACAAAGCTTAAGAAATGCTCATCTCCGTAAAAAGGTAGAGATAAGTTTAGCCATATGGCTAAAATGCTGATCAAAGCGGGTCCTAAGGCAAAGTGGGGTATGGAAATTCCTAAAAGGGCAATCATCATGGCAAGCGTATCAATCCAAGTATAAGAATGTATGGCTGCGAAAATGCCTAGGGGAATGGAAAAAAATAAAGCAAATAGAAGAGAGGTTAAAGCTAAATGACAGGTTGCGGGCAGTCTTTCAAGAATAAGCGATTGAACGGTTTTTCCAGGACTCTGATATGAATACCCAAGATGTCCTCGGCCTAGATTTTTAAGATATTCAAAGTATTGAATATGAATAGGTTTATCAAGTCCAAGTTGTTGTGTGAGCTTTTGTCGATCTAAGGAAGAAGTAGCATCTTCCCCCATGATAAAATCAACAGGATCACCGGGAATCGCATGGCTTAGAAAGAATACAATAGTACACACACCGAGTATCGTTGGAATGGCTATAAGAAGGCGACGTGCAATATATATTGGAAAAGCCACTGATCCACATCATAGCATATAAAGGTGGTGTTCCAAAAGTTCTTTCAAAATAGCTCGCTTCGGGGTCCTGCCGCCTTATGGGTGCCCATACCAGCTGTCCTCGCCAGTAGGCTGCGGGCAGTGGTATCATACCCATGACGGCGTCACCCCTACACTCGCTTTTAGCATGAAACTTTTAGAACACAATTGACTACTGTCATCCCCGCACTTAATTGGAGGCGGGGATCCAGACCTTTTAATACTGGATCCCGGATAGCGCTATCGCGCTTCCGGGATGACAATGAACCCAGGCGGCAGGACCCGTCACGAATGGACAACTTCCTTTTTAAAGCTGTGTTGTCACAAGCACAGTTAGTCTTTATACTGTATTGATATGAAAGTATTAGGACTTATGAGTGGAACAAGTGCTGATGGGGTGGATGTTGCGCTCCTTTCTATTAATGGAAATAAAATAAAATTAAATGCTTTTAAGACCTTTGCATATCCATTGAAACTTAGAGAAAAGATTCTAAGCGCTTTGAATCTTCCACTTCCACAAATTTCTCAGCTTAATTTTGAGATAGGCGGTTTTTTCGCAAACTCTGCTCTTCGTTTTTTGAAGGAAAAAAGGATTCCCAGTAAAAAAATATTTTGCGTGGGATCCCATGGACAAACCATTTTTCATAAAACCTCTGGTCCACAAAGGGAATGGAGTACTTTTCAGATAGGGGAGGGAAGTATTATTGCGGCTAAACTACAACTTCCTGTTGTGGCTGATTTCAGACCTCAAGATATGGCTTTAGGGGGGCAAGGGGCTCCTCTAACCCCTTATTTTCATTATTCTTTTTTTAAAAATAGAGATTCTTTGTGTGTGCACAATTTAGGAGGAATAAGTAATGTCACTTTCATTCCTTTAAAGAATCAAAAATCGAAAGTCTTAGCTTTTGATACAGGGCCTGCCAATTGTCTCATTGATGGTGTTATGCGGAAAATTTCAAAAGGGCAGTTAAACTTTGACAGGGGGGGCAGACTTGCATCGCAAGGAAAGGTTCATTGGAGCTTAGTTAAAAAATGGTTAAAACACCCTTATTTTTCAAAGAGTATTCCAAAGTCGTGTGGGCAGGATGAATTTGGTCCTCAAATGGTTTCCTCTATTATGAAAGAATGTCATCGTTTAAATAAAAAAGATATTTTAGCAACAGTCACAGCTTTTACATCTCAATCTATTATTCAAAGCTATGAAAAATTGATTCTTAAAAAGCATAAGCTTAAAGAAATAGTTTTTTGTGGCGGGGGTGTTAAAAATAAAACGCTCATGAAACAAATTAAAGAGGGTTTTCAGAAATATTTTATTTCTTTTAAAACATTTGATGATTATGGCATAGATTCTCACGCTGTTGAGGCGGCGAGTTTCGCTTATATGGCTTACCAATGCATTCGAAATCAGACCAATCATTTACCTCAAACCACAGGTGCTTCAAGAGAAACAATTCTTGGAAAGATCATCAGGCCTTAATTGCCACATCTTCAAAAAAAATACTTCCTTTAAGAATTGAGTTTTCTTTAATATGTAGACCATGTCCTAAAATAACAGAGGGTCCAATAGAGGCATGACCTTCAACAACAACATTTTCTCCTATGAGTAATGGTGGAATAAGTTGCACATTTTTTGAAATATTGCATTTTCCCATGTACCAAATGCCTTCTTGTTTTTCAGTCAAAGAAGGGTAAAAATATTTCAGAGTTTTTAGCATAAAAGCTTCATTTTTAAGGTTTGAGAGAATTTGTAATTGAAGATTTAAGTAGTTTTCTATAGTTCCAAAATCATACCAGTTGCTTTGATTTAAAAACCCCATAATTTTTCTGTTTTCTTTAATCCATTTTTCATAACCGTCTTTGATAATGCAAGATGGCCCTTCTATGAGGTGGTCTAGCATTTCTGTTTGAGCAATGTGGACACCACAAAACATGTACTTTCCAGTGTTTGAGAAGTTTATCACTTTGTTATTTTCATCTATGTTCAGGCCATGATAGGGGGTCAATCTTGGTTTAATGTAAAGAGTGGCAAGGGCTTTGTTTTTTTCATGAAAAGAAAGAGCCTTTTCTAGATTAAGATCGGAAATAGAGTCGTTATTCAAAATAACAAAGGTTTTTTCCTTTTTAAAAAAAGAAGCCGCATTCCGTAGCCCGCCACCAGTTCCTAGAATATGAGGATATTCTTCGGAATACTGAATTTTAATATGATTAAACGAGTTTCCAACCTTTTCTTTTATTTTGTTTCCCAAGTGGTGGAGGTTGAGAATGACATCAGAAAAACCGGACTCTTCTAATTGGAAGAGTTGATGATGAATCAGAGGAATATTAAGAACCGGCAAAAGACATTTGGGATGACTTTTAGAGAGATGCTGCATTCTCGTTCCCAAGCCTGCTGTTAAGATCATTGCTTTCATAATTTCACTTCCTCAACTATTTTCTGAATCATCGGAAATTCTTTGCCTATCTTTTTCAAGGCTGATTTTACATGAACGAAGGTATGAGGAAGATATTTTAAATAAAAGTCATTCTTTTTTTTCACCCACACGCTAGCAAAAGTACCACTTGCCTTAAGGCTTCTTTGTAGTGTGACATAGTCATAGTACTTAATAAATTCTTCTTTATTGAGTTTTGAATGTTTTTTTTTGTGACATTCAAAATAATAGTTAAGAAGCTTTGTTTGAATACTATCTGGCAAAAGAACATAAGAGTCTCTTAAAAAGCTTGTTACATCATATTGGAATGGTCCAAGCCTTGCATCTTGAAAATCAAGAAACATGGGTTTTTTATTGGTAATTAAAATATTTCTGCTATGAAAATCTCGGTGTGTGAAGCAATAGGCTAGGTTGGCTAATATAGTTGCCAGTTTTTCGAACTCTTTATGAAGGGTGGATGAATCATAGGACTGATGAAGGTAGCTTTTAAAAAGATTCTCTTCCATGAAGAGAAGTTCTTCGAAAAACTTTTCTTGTGTGAAGGCGACTTTTTTTGCTGAACAAAATGCTTTAGATTTTGTAGCCTCTGTTTGAAGCGTAACTAGTGAGGTCATTATTTTTTTGTAAAGTGGTAATAAGTTTTTAGGAGATTTTGCAATCACTGATTCTAAAAGAGTATCACCCCCATCCTCTATGAGATTAAAGCCATCCTCATCGGAGAAATTCACTATTTTGGGTGTAGGGATTTTAAATTTTTTTAAATACTGTGCTATTTCTACAAAATTCTTAACTGAATGGGGCTGGCTTCTTACAAAAACAGCAGTTTTATTTTTAAAATGAATTCTAAAGTATTTTCGTGTTGAAACATCCCCTGATAGTCTTTCCACTTCAAAATGAGAAACCTTCAAGGACTTTTTTATAAAGTCTTTCTCATTTTCCTTTAAAAGTTTCATGCTTATGAAGAGCGCTTTTCTGGAAAATATTTTTTGGCCTTTGTTTTGATGTTTTTGAAAGCTTCAGTGTCTGTAATTTCCTTGGGTTTATGCTTCATATTGGCCGTTAGTTTGTCTAATTGATCAATTCTATCCTGGGGTTTTGGGTGGGTTGAAAGAAGGTCAGAAAGAAGCGGAAGGCTTGCTTGGTTTTCTGATAATTTTTTTAAAACCTTAAAAATTTCTCTAGGGCCATTAAAATTGTAATTGGCTTTAACAATCAATTCTAACCCCAGCCCATCAGATTCTAATTCATTTTGTCGCCCAAACTGGAGAAGCCCTAAACCTCCAAACAAATCAATTGCTTGAGCGGCACCCCCGCCCACTACAGAAGTGGCAACTCCTAATAAATTTTGTTGTGTGAGCCTTTCTGTCACATGACGTGAGAGAACGTGTCCAATTTCATGTCCCACAACCCCCGCAAATGCTGCTTCATGAGGAGAAGCATCTATAATTCCTAATGTTACAAATACATATCCTCCTCCGACAGTAAAGGCATTAACCATATCCGATTTAAAAACTCGAAACTGATATTCAAAAAGAGGATCTGTTGCAACATTAACAAGCTTTTGTCCTAAATTATCAACGAAAGCATTGATTTCATAATCATAAAGAGGAGCAAACTCCCTGGATACTATTTCGGAAAACTGTTTTCCAATTTCTTTTTCCTGCCCATAGGTATACATATTGAGCTGTCCTTTATTGATACCACGCCCCGTTGCACATCCTGCGAGTATAAAAACACATAAAATATTAAAAAATTGTTTCATTTCAATAATGTATAGCTTAGTTTTTATATGTTGCAAAGTACTTTTATAAAAAGGTGGTATTTCAAAATTTCTTTCAAATGGTTCGGCTACGGGTCCTGTCGGCTGCGCTGTTCAATTTTGTGCTCGCCATGGAACTCTGCGCGCAAAATTGAACAGAGTCTCCGCCGCCACCCGTTAGCCGGACATCTATATAAATTTTGAAACACACCTATTAAATAGTCGTTGCAATGAATAAAAATAGGGTTAAGGC
>CAYJUJ010000054.1:0-8526 GCA_964373325.1 uncultured bacterium | reverse complement strand
CGATCGCGATGGATGCTTCCTCTCCAAGGGCAAGGAGGTACTCATCGCAACGACTATATAATAGCTGTATTCCAAAAGAAAAAAGCGACCGGCAGTCTGCCGACATAGCCCGTCGCTTTTTTCTTTTGGAATACTACCTTTATAAAAGAAGGTTGTAATGAGCTATAAATACCGGGGGCCTTGACCGATTTGAGTTTTTAAAACCGAGATGTTTGGCACCAGAGTTATTTTCTGTGATAGAAGATCGGCATCTTTTTCCTCACATATGAGAACTACATTAGGACCAGCATCAATTGTAAAAAAAAGAGACATCCCCTCCCTTTGCCAATCGCGAACTTTGTCTATAACTTCTAGTGTTTTCCCAGTCCAATAAACAACGGGTGGATTCGCAGTTAAAGTTGTTTTATGCATGTGAAGACAATTACGCTCTGAAACCCTTGCTAAGGATTGAAAATCTTTTTTTAAAATAGCGCTACGCACTTCTAAAAAATCATTCCTAGCTTTTTCAATCCAGGCATTAAAATAGGGTGATGTTTTTTGAGAGTGTTTCATACCCTCACGTGAAGATACTTCTTTTTTCTCTTGATCCACAATAACTAAAAATATTTTTAACCCCCAGTGAGAGGCTGAAATGATTTGTCTAGCCTCACAATCAGAGCCGTCATCTTTTAGACCCGCCTCCCACTCCACAAACCCTCCCCAAAAAGATCGGCACGCTGAACCAGAACCTAACCTTGCAATAGTGGATAATTTTTCTTTAGAGATATCTACACTTAAAGCATTTGCGGCTGCCAAAGTGACTGAAGATAAACCCGAGGCTGATGAAGCAAGACCAGAACCAGTTGGAATATTGTTAGATGTTTGAACCCTGGCACACATATCTGATTTTGCTAAAAAGCGAATTTGATTCAAAATAGGGATAATCTTAAGCGCACTCTCGTCAGTGCCATTCAGAATAAGGCGATCTTGTTTAAAAGAGGATGCAAACTCAACCGTGGTAAAACTGCCAAAAGCGTCAAGCGTAACTGAAATACTACTATGGGTTGGTAAATTAAGCCTTGAATCTCTTTTTCCCCAGTATTTGACCAAGGCAATATTGGTTGGAGAAAAAACTCGCGACATCCAATGACTTTTAACTTTTTCCTTTTCCCAATTCATATCTTCTCTGTCATCCCCGCACTAAATTGGAAGCGGGGATCCATTCCTTTTAGAACCGTTAAAACTGGGACTCCCCTTTTCTTTATTCTTTCTGAAATCTCTTTTCCTTCCCCTTGATGAGTTATCAAAACAACTGCACCACCTCCACCCGCCCCGCTTACTTTGCCAGCCAAAACGCCTTCTTTTATTGATGTTGAAATAATTTCATCAATCTTTGGAGTTGAAAGATTGAGAGAAGCTAAAATATCTTGTGCTTGACGTACACCATAGGCTACCTCTTCAGCATTTCCATCTTGGAGAACATATTCTACCCTTTCAACAATATCTCGCATTCGAAGACTCAAACGCTCCCATAGAGAGGGGTCTTCCTCTCGTAGATTTTTTACATGATCAATAAGTGAAGCACTTCCTCTTCTTTCTCCAGCATCCACAATAATAAAATCACAAGCGTGGTTTTGAATTTCTTTTGCACCCATTCCTTTTTCAAATCGAATAGGCTTTTCGTGAAAAATAGTCGTAGCATCAACTCCACTAGGGGTTTTATGAAAAAGAGACTCAATATGATCCACTGAAACTGTTACAAGAGATTCACGATCAAAGAAAGAGGCTAAGGCTCGAGATAACGCTACAGCAAAAGAGGCAGAACTTCCAAAACCTCTTTGAATAGGAAAATTTGACTGTGAGTTCACTTTAAAACAAAGATCGGAAGCTTTAAAAAGAGGTAAAACGGCTTTTAAAGCTTCTTCCATTTTCTCTTGAATTCCCTCTGTCATCCTGAACGAATGTGAAGGATCCATAGCAGAAAATTTTGACTCAAAATAAAATTCATTTTTTTCCGCCTCAGATAAACTTACCTCACAATGGAAATCTGGAATAGGAAAGGCAAGTGCTGGTGAGTGAGATGTCACAATAAAATGCTCTCCCAACAAAATAAATTTTCCACAGGCTTGAGATTTTACAACTCTATGCTTCATATTTTACTGTCATATCAGAAACTCTTTTAAGTTTTTTCTTCTTTAAATCTTCAATCGTTTGACACCCTGTTACAAACATCGTCGTTTTTAATTGTTCTATAATAAGCTGCAAAGCATGGAAAACTGCCGCGGTTGTCTCGTTAGCCGCGTTTAAAAGTGGCAGGGCCACGGCCGCCGCCTCTGCCCCTAATGCTAATGCTTGAGCCACTTCAATACCATTTCGTATACCACCGGAAGCAATTATTTTAAGATGGGACAAGTGTTTTTTACAAATAAGTATACTTTCAACCGTTGGAACACCCCAATGAGTAAATAACTCTCCTACTTGTTTCTGACGAATATCTTTTGTCCGTAAGCTCTCTATCTTAGACCATGATGTTCCACCTCGCCCCGCTGTTTCAACACCACTTAAGGGAAGTGTTTTTAGTTTTAAAGCAGTCGTTTCAGAAATCCCAGCCCCCACTTCTTTGATCAAAACTGGAACTCCTAAAGAAGGAATGACATCTCGAAGCTTTGGCAATAAATTTGAAAAATCAGTATCTCCTTCATATTGAATGGCTTCTTGAAGTGGATTTAAGTGAAAGGTAAATGCATCTGCCTCCGTATCAACAATAAGTTTTTTAAGATGCGAAGTTTTAACCCCATAGTTCAACTGAACGGCTCCGATATTTCCAATAAGAAGTGGAATTTTAGGAGCATACTTTCTAACACAAAAAGAAGGTGCGGTCTTTGGATCTTCAAGCATTTTTCTTTGCGAGCCTAAAGTAAATCCAACCTGACACTCTTCTGCCGCTTCAGCTAATCTTTTATTAATCAGGGCTGCACGTTTGGTTCCACCAGTCATGGCTCCAATAAGAATCGGGGCAGCTAGTTTCTTACCAAAGAGCTCCGTTTCTAGAGAAATGTGGGATTTATTAATCTCAGGTAAAGCATCATGATCAAATCTTAAATTACTAAAACCACTTGTATTTTTTGATGAAAACTCAACATCTTCCTCAAGGCACAAAGTCAAATGCTCATCTTTTCTATTATCCATAAACTAAAGACTGTCTTTGGAGGGACAACCTTGCTATAGCATGCTGATGCCTAAAATTCAATCAAATGCCTGATGGTTTTTTTTGTGCTATACACAACTCCATGGCTTCCATTTTAAAAGTTCAGGGTCTTAGCCACTCATATGGTTCAAGAAAGGCTTTAAATGATATTTCTTTTGAAGTAGAAAAAGGGCAGATTTTTGGTTTTCTGGGACCTAATGGGGGTGGTAAATCTACCCTCTTTAATATTCTCTCTACTTCTTTATATCCAAGTGAAAAAGGTCAGATTTACTTAGAAGGTTTTGATCTCTTAAAATTTCCTGACAAGGTTCGAGAGTTTCTTGGGGTTGTCTTTCAATCTCCCAGCCTTGATAAAAAACTAACCGTGAGAGAAAATTTGAAAACTCAGGGGCACCTTTATGGCTTGAGCGGCCATATTTTAAAAGAACGAATTTCATTTGTTTTGGAGAAAGTAGGACTTTTAGATCGCCAAAATGACTTTGTTGAAATTCTATCAGGGGGGCTTAGAAGGCGAGCTGAAATTGCAAAGGGGCTTCTCCATTCTCCAACACTTCTTATTTTAGATGAACCCACAACCGGACTCGATCCAGGGGCACGAATTAATATTTGGCGATATCTCACCAATCTTAAAAAAGAGGGGATCACATGCCTTGTTACAACACACCTGATGGAAGAAGGAGATCTGTGTGATCAACTAGGCATTCTTGATGAAGGAAATTTAATAGCAAAAGATTCACCTGCTCATCTTAAAAAAGAAATTGGAGGAGACATTGTCAGTTTTAAATCACAGAACTCAGAAGAACTTAAAAATAACTTAGAAAATAAATTTTCATGTAAAACTTTCATCATTGATAATACGGTTCGAGTTGAAACACAAAATAGTTCACAACTCATAGCAGATGTGATGAAGGTTTTGGGAGGCAATATCGATTCTGTCACATTATCAAAACCCACCCTCGAAGATGTTTTTATTAAAAAAACAGAGCATAAGTTCTGGGAAAATTTATGAAGAAATTTTTACTACCCTTATACACATTATGGTTTCGCGAGGTTATTCGATTTTTAAGACAGCGCAATCGTGTCATGGGCGCTATTGTGCAACCGCTTCTTTTTTGGTTACTACTTGGTTTTGGATTTAGATCAACATTTCAATATCAAGCCACCTCCGGTCAAGTAACTTATATGCAATATTTTTTCCCAGGCATTCTCAATCTTGTTCTTCTTTTCACAGCTCTTTTTGCGACCTTTTCACTCATTGAGGACAAAAAGGAAGGTTTTTTACAAGGAGTGCTTGTGGCCCCTGTTTCAAGATTAAGCATTGTTCTTGGAAAAATAACTGGGGGGGCTTCGATTGCTGTTTTTCAGGCGCTTTTATTTCTCATTCTTGCTCCTTTAATAGGGCTCAAACTTGATATTTCTCAACTCATCTTCATGATTTTGGTTCTTTCACTTATCGCTACAAGTCTTACCAGCTTTGGATTTTGTATTGCATGGCGAATGGATTCTATCCAAGGATTTCATGCCATTATGATGCTGATCCTCATGCCTATGTGGTTTTTATCAGGAGCTTTTTTTCCTGAAACAGGCTTACCCTATGCGTTGAAAATAATTATGAAACTAAACCCCTTAACCTATGCAGTGGCACTTATTCGTCATGTTTTTTACCTTGGCCAATCGCAACTTTCTGATTTACCATCTCTCAGCCTTTCTCTTATAGTTGTCATCTTGTTTGGAGCTTTAACTTTACTTCTCTCAACATTCCTGGCAAAATTTCAGAGAAAATCATGGTAAAACTTTATTCAGGATTTGTCTTACTTCTCATCTTGATAGGAATTGCCTTTCGAAGAAAAAGAAAAATTCATGTTCCTATCATGGTTACAGGCCTTGTTTTAGATCTCGCTTCTGTTCTTTATTTAGAAATAAGCCGTCACGTTATTATGGAAGCTTTTGAACGAGTACCAGAGTTTCTTATGAAAATTCATCTTACCCTTGCAGTATTAACATTAAGTGGGTGGGCTATTGCCTTTACTACAGGAATTTTAATCCTTAGTGGAAAACAAATCCAAAAAATCCATAAAATAAATGCTGCTATTTTTCTTATTTCGAGAACTGCTCTTTTTATAACCACTTTTTGGATAGTTGAATAAAAAACCGACAGTCGATTTATCTCTCCAGAAAATGTCTCACACTTGTCACAACAACACCTTTCTTAAATAAAAATGCGGCGCGTATGAGAAGCGCTGATTGGTTGTGTAAAACCTGCTGCCACCATTTTGATGGTACAAACTCAGGAAGAACAAGGGTAATAAGTGAGTGTTTTTTTTGCGATTGCAATTGTTCAACGTATTGAATGAGAGGCTGTATAATAGAACGATAAGGAGATTCCAATACAGTCAAGGGCACATCGACCTTCCAATCACTCCATATATCTTTCATTCTGTCAGCAGCCTTCCGATCCAAAGCAATATACACAGCCTCTACATCTGGTGAAATAAGTTTAGCATAAGCTAAAGCCCTAACCGTCCCTTTATGAAGTGCAGAAACAGGAATCAAAACGTGATGATTTTTAGGAGGAACAAAATCTAAATTTTCTGGATGGAGTTGTGGAACAATATCGCGGTAATGCTTCCGTATGGCTAGAAATATCATCACAAAAATAGGCATAACAATAATAACAATCCAGGCCCCATGAGTAAATTTGGTTACAGCAATGACAATAGTTGCAACCAGTGTCGTTAAGGCCCCTATTGCATTGATGACAGCACGAGTAAACCATCCTCTAGATTGCTCCTTAAACCAATGTTTAACCATTCCACTTTGAGATAGGGTAAAGGAAAGAAAAACTCCAATAGCATACAAGGGAATTAAACTATGAGTATTTGCTTTAAATAGAATAATTAATAATCCAGAGGCTATCCCAAGAAGCATAATTCCATTAGAAAAGGCAAGTCGATCCCCCATGCTAGAGAGTTGTCTTGGCATATAACCATCTCTTGCTAAAAATGAGGAAAGACGAGGAAAACCAGCAAAGCTTGTATTAGCAGCCAAAATTAAGATTAAAGCTGTAACTACCTGGACAATATAATAAAAAGAGCCTCCATGAAAAATCTGCCTCGCAAGTTGACTTACTACTGTTTCATCTGCTTTGGGTAAAATATGATAGAAGCGAGATAACTCTGTAATCCCCATAAAGAAGGCGAAAAGAAGTAAACCCATCCATACAAGAGTAATAGTTGCATTTCTAGACTCAGGCGGTTTAAAGGCAGAAACTCCATTAGAAATAGCTTCAATACCCGTAACCGCAGCACAACCAGATGAAAATGCTTTTAAAATCAAAAAATAGGTTAAAGCATTTGAAGCTACCGGTAAATCTTGTGCTATCACAGGGGGAATATCTCCATGGAGATATTGATAAAAACCATAACCTATTAAAATAAAAAAACTTCCAATAAAAAGATAGGTAGGAATTGAAAAAAGTCTACCAGATTCTTTGACCCCTCTTAAATTAGCCAAGGTAACGAGAAAAACAAGGAACAAGCATAATGCAACTCGATGTGCATACAGAGATGGAAAAGCAGAGGTAATAGCAGAAACTCCAGCTGCAATACTGACTGAAACTGTTAAAACATAATCAATTAAGAGTGCAGCAGCCGCTGTTAAGCCCGCAGATATCCCAAGATTTTCTTTAGCAACAACATAGGCTCCACCCCCTGATGGATAAGCATAAATTGTTTCAGAATACGAAGTAATCAAAATAAAAATAAGAATACTAATAGCTATGGCAATAGGTAGTGAAAAATGAATGGCAGCAGCCCCTGCTGTCACCAAAACAAGTAAAATTTCTTCAGTAGCATAAGCAACAGAGGAAAGATTGTCTGATGAAAAAACAGCTAAAGCCACTTTCTTACTGAGTCTTTGATCCATGACTTCTGCGGTTGAGAGTGGAGAACCAAGAAGAATTTTCTTTATGGTTTTTAACATACGAGGAATACTACGCTATTTAAAAAGGCTGACAAGATAGGCCTGTTTTTTAAACAGTAGCGTCGAGAAGCATCATGACAAAGAGAAGGGCGATGTAAAAAATAGAATAGGCAAAAAATTGGCGGCAAAAGCGAAGTGAGGCTTTACGATAGATTAAAAAAGCACCTACTACAAAAAGCACGCTTAGAACCAAAGCTGAAAAAGCATAAAGTAGACCTAAAGCCTCTAAAAAATAAAGGCTTAATGAAAGCGGTAATAATGTTAAAGAATAAATAAATATGTGACGCCTCGTAACAGTTTCACCCGCAACCACAGGCAACATAGGAAGTCCTACCTTTGCATAATCGTCCTTATAATAAAGTGCTAAAGCCCAAAAATGGGGTGGAGACCAAAAAAAGATAATAGCAAACATGAGAGCTGGAACCCAATCAACCCGACCTGTAACAGCAACCCAAGCAATGACCGGAGCCAGAGCGCCAGCCACTCCACCAATAACAATACTCTTTGGTGTGCGTGGTTTTAAATATAAGGTATAAAAAAAACTATAAAAAAGAATAAGCCCTAGCCCTATAAAACCTGCCAAAAAATTTCCAAATATAATAAGTAAAAGTATACCTGATAAAGCCATGATAAGACTAAAAGTTAAAGCAGCACTTTCAGTTATTTTTTTCAAAGGTAAGGCCCTTTTTTGAGCTGTACGAGTCATTTTGGCATCTAAATCTCTTTCAAAATACTGGTTCAAAGCATTGGCAGCACCACCCACAAAAAAAATACCAAGAACAATAGCCCAATACTGAAATGTTACAGCCGATAAGCTTCCTTGAACCTCTAAACCCACAATCCCCGTAAAAGCAAAAAGCACACTAATACGCGGCTTTGTAAGACTTAAATAGGTAGATAGTTTTTTCATCGTTCTCTCAGTCATTGCGAACATCCATTTGTCATCACCTTATATGTCATGACAAATAACATTGCAAATATGGCCACAGCTAATGTTGTATGAGCTACACTCACAATCATGGGTAATTTAAAAAGCACAGTACTAATGCCTAAACCTATTTGAAGAATAACAGCGATCAAAACATGTCTCATACTTTTTACAAAAAGAGACACAAATAAAACAGCAAAAAAAACGAGAAATGCTCCTACTCTATGAAAAAAATGATACTTCACAAGCCCTTCTAATGGAGGTACCCAGTAACCTAAACATTTTGGAAAATCTGGACAAGCAAGACCAGCATGACTTGAAGCAACCCACCCTCCTAAGAGAATTTGTAAATAAAGAAGAAAAGTACAGCCAGAAACGATCCAAGGGAGGCCAGGCCATTTCAGGGACAGCTCTTTCAAGAAGAGCTGTC
>CAYJUJ010000053.1:6398-8551 GCA_964373325.1 uncultured bacterium | reverse complement strand
GCTTCTTTTTCTTTTTGCTCATATTGAGCAAGCCAGTTTTTCCCCTCCCTACTTAAATGGATAAGTTCATCAAGCTCTTTGTTATACCCCTCTTTAAAAATACCACCCTCTGTCATGACAAGAGGTGGCTCCTCTACGAGGGAGGATTTGAGGAGAGTAATTATTTCACCCTCACCTCTTTCCTCTCCCATCAAGGGAGAGGAAGTTAGTAATGAACGAAGTTCAGAGACAACTTCAAGGCTTGATAAAAGATTTTTAAGATCCCTTGGATTTGCACGCTCTCGCTCTAATTTTGATACAATTCTTTCAAGGTCATAAATGTATCTTAGCTTTTTCTGAATTTCTTCCCTTAAGTACTGAGCTTGCGTCATCTCTTGAACAATAGAGAGACGTGTCTCAATAGCGTTCTTATCCAATAAAGGGTATTTCAGCCACTTGATTAAAAGTCTTGTTCCCAATGCTGTTTTTGTAAAATTAAGAGTTTTGAAAAGGGATTTTTTCTTATCATCTCTGTGAATCACATCTAGATTTTGAAGGGTTTTTGAGTCTAGAATCATTTTATTAGGGGATCCTTCGCCTGATGGCTCAGGATGACAAGCATCTGTCATTCTGAGGCTCTGCCGAAGAATCCCCATGTTATTCTTCGTCATTTTTAAATATGAAGCCAAGAGGGCCTCTGCAGTTTCTTGATTCTCTATAAATCGCAAACTAGGCTTGGAAGATAAGGCGGAGAGATCTTTCGCTGCGCTCAAGATGACGGGGGTGTGAGGATGACGAGCGGGCAAAAGAATTTCCTTAGGCTCTATGCGAGATAATTCGCGAAAAAGAGATTCACTGTTTTCAGACTCAAATCTAGAAAACTCACCTGTCACAATATCCATATAAGCTACTTGAAAACCTAACGCTGGATTCCCGCCGGAGTTTATCCCCAACGCGGGCCCTTCGCTCCGCTCTGGGTAAACTCCAGCTGGGACCCGCGTTGGGGAATGACATATTGTGGGCTTGATAGCTACAAGATAGTGACTCTCATTTTCTTCTTCCAAATCTTCATTAAAAGGAAGTGCTTTTGTTGCAATTTGAATCACATCACGATCAACAATGGCTTTACCTGGCTTTGGCTCTTCAAGCTGTTCACAAATGGCAACTCGATGTCCTAAATCTGTTAGTTTTTTAATGTATGGAGCAGCGCTGTGAAAAGGAACTCCACACATCGGTACTTCATGATCAGTATTTTTATAACGAGCCGTTAAGGTGAGTTTTAAAATCTCAGAACATCGAATTGCATCTTCAAAAAACATTTCATAAAAATCACCAAGTCTGAAAAAGAGAATGCAATCCTCATATTTTTTTTTAAGATTAAGATACTGCTCAATCATCGGGGTTAAAGGTTGAGATTTTTGAGAACTACTCATTTTCTTGTCGGATGGTAATGACTTCTTCAAATCGCCCCGTTGGAGAGTGCCATAGATACTGGCGTGTTTTTTCAGGTGGCTCTCCAGTAATACTGCTTTTAACTTTCATTTTAAGAACAATGCGACCATTTTTTAAAGTTTCAAAAGAAATATTGCCGCTTCGCTCACCTTTCAGGGGTTTAAAAAATATTTGCCCCAGAAAAACTTGCCTCACACTCCCATCTTGAAACTGGTAAAAACCCCTCCATTCTTCAACAACTTGGTCTCGAACCAAAATATTATAATGAAGAACGGTTTCTGGAATTTTGTCTCCTGTAACATCTTCTGTGGTAACACTTATAAGATTAAGCCTTTTCTGACTTTCTTCTCCTTCCCTAGGTGCAGGAAGAACATGAACCTGATGAAAAGCAACTCGTGCATATGCCTCTTCTTTCTTATCATAAATAACTAATTGTAATTCTCTTCCATTTTTAGATAAAAAAACAAGAAGAGCTTCTTCTTTTTTGTCTCCATTAAAATCGCCTTCTTGTGACTGAACCACATCCCAATCTCCCGCAGAGTATTCATTTAAATAAGCCTTTTGAAGGACCTCATTAGAAGCTAACGAGCGCAAAACAGGCTTTTTTTGGTTGCTAGAACAGGTGCAGGCAGAAAGAAAAAAAGGAGTTAGAAACAACAACACTAATAGCCAAGAACGCTTCATAGGCTGAATGTAGCAGTTGTTTCAAAAAGGAGTCAAGC
>CAYJUJ010000053.1:4489-6298 GCA_964373325.1 uncultured bacterium | reverse complement strand
GGATGACAAAAGACAAAAAAAATACCCGGATAGTCAATCCGGGTATTTTTGTACTTTCGCTTGTTTCCGAAGGAACTACTCCACTCTACGAAAGTTTTACGTGCTACTTGAACTCCTCACTTTGACCCACTTGAACACGAACGCACTTTAAAACTTACCAGCCATATGGATATGGATAACCACCAAAGCCTGGCTGCATCATAGGCATCCCGCCATTACCAAATCGGCCACCAGTCATATTGCCTGTGACAGAAAATCTTTGCTCGTAGTTATTTCTGCTCTGCCAAGCATTTTGGAAAGCATTATTAAGATTATCTTGAACTAGGCCTAATCTGTTTAAACCGCCCTGAACATCAGGCAACACTCTTCTATATTGATCTAGTGCTCCTTGTAAGGCTTTCATATTATTCATAGCATCGGCAGCTTGCTTTTGTTCATAAACAATCCGCTGACTGAGTTGTTGCGAAAACCGATCCATCATACTTGTTTGATAGTTAAGAGGTGCCATCAGTCTATTCCAATCAACCATAATACCATTGTTACCCATACCCATTGGGTCAAACATACTTCCGCCACCACCGAAAGGACCCATTCCACCACCTTGTTGTCTCATCATCATCTGCATCTGATACGCTTGTTGCTGTTGCATCCATGGATTCATGCCAAACAGTGTAGAGTTCATCCAAGGGCTAGACCCACGTCCATAAAGAGCCATCATCTGCTCATAATAAGTAGGTTGCTGTCCGATACCTAAGAGGTTGAAAATGCCACCTAGATTCACTGGAGCAATCGGTGTACTCACTGGATATGGAGGCACTGGGTAACCGTAAGCTAATGAGTAATTAGCAGCTTTCTCCCATCCCTTCCACATTTCTTTATTGGTGTCATCAATCATGAAGGGGCGATAAAGTTCAGATCCTACAGCTGCACCAATCAAAATCCCTTTACCAATATCTTTTAAAACATCCATCCAACTAGAAGCAGCGCCTGCAACTTTTCCACTAGAATCAGGATTACCAATTTGGGTTACACTATTATTAGAGCAATCTACCCTATAATAAGCACCATCTTTAATGAATGTAAGAGTATTTCCATTACGACTTAAGTTTGTAACACCTGATGCTGAAGGAATGGGAGAGCCAAGAACTCGATCTAAATCTTCCAGATTATTAACAGAGCTTCCCATGTGTCTTTGAATAAGATTCCAAATTTCTTTTGGATAATATTCAGAACCAATTTGAACAAGACCTGCGCGGCTTATCCAAGAATTTAAATCCGTTTCTACATCTTCTCCAACACTTGTAAAACCAGCTTCATGAGCTTTTGATATAGCACTTCTTAATTCTCCTAAAGCAATGCCAAGTTCATTCTTAGCTACGCTTCCCATCTTATCAAATTCAGCTCTAAACCTAGGATAAGAATTTCTTGTTTTGTCATTAAAAGGACCATAGTTTGAATCTTGAAGATATTGAACAAAGTTCAAACTATCACTATCGTGTCCAAAAATTCCAAACGTTGCTATAAATGCGGCATAAGATCCGCCTCGTGCTAAACCATCTAGAGCACTTTTATGTTTTTCTGCTACTTGAGCAACTTTTTTACTAGCTGCTGCCACTTCTGTTTCATATGTGGTTGCTCTTGTGTCTCTCTGGGCTGCAATGCTTGCTATTAACTTATCAACCTCTGATGCCTCTTGAGCATTAAGACGATCTGGCAAGGCGAGTATCATCAAACTCAGCATCCCTATTGCAACTCGACTCATGTGTTTTAGTTTTGTGTTCTTCATTTTTCTACTTCCTCCGGAATTTT
>CAYJUJ010000053.1:3097-4389 GCA_964373325.1 uncultured bacterium | reverse complement strand
AACTGCAGCAGGGGCTTCAACAGCAGCTTTGCGTTCTACTGCAGGAGCACTGGCAAATGAAAGTGTATGGCAATTTGGACAGAAAGAATGCTCTGCTTTGATAGAATCTGTTGCTTTTACAACTTGCTTTACATGACCGCAATTCTCGCAAACTTGCCCTTCTTGCGCTGACCAATAAGCTTCTTGAGTTTGCAAACCATCATAATTTTCAAGAATGCGTTTTAATTTTGCATTAAAATTTGCTGGAACAACCTTAGAATCAAGTCCGAAATCTTCAAATACTTTTTTAAGACTCACTCGCCCTAATTCTGTACCATCGTTAGCTGAAATTTCATCGAAAACATATCTTTGAGCATCTTTATGAAGGGCAGGTAATTTAAAACTTTCATAGCTTTTATCTGGTGTTCCAAGTGCTGAAGTTCGTAGTTCATCTCTTTTATCCACAATATGTTTAGCTACAAAAGCAAGCGTTTGAAAGTCTTCTTTAACTGAGCGAGCACTTTTATGAAGACTTGGCTTATTAGATTCACTATCTCCATTCACTAATTTACTAATAACACCTTTAAATTGAGCTTCTCTTTTTACTAGAATATCTCTTTGGCGTACTAATTCCTTTTTTGCAGCTTCTTTTTGAGCAAGTTCAGATTTTTTCTCACGTCTTTCCCGTTCTAGTTCGCTTATTTCACTGCTAATAGATTGAAGTTGTGTAAAGCCTCGATCGTAATCTACTTGTGCTACACCTGTGCGCCCTATGTTAGCAGCAATGCGTTTAGCTTCTGCTATTTTCTCTGCGATGGTTCCTGATTTATCATTACCAATTTCAGTAATACGATCTTGAATAGGTGCAATTTCTCTTTCAATAGTAGGAATTTTATCATTGCTTAACTCGTTAAGATCTTTAAACCCATAAGTAATATTTTGATTCCTTTGTTCAAGGCTACGATTGCCAGGTGTTGTTCCATGCCAGCGATAATAATGTTCAGTTTCACTTTCAAGATCTAAGTTGTGTCGATATAAATCTCTATAAGAATGTACAAGTCTTCCTCTCACTTCTGAAAATATACTTTGAAGCTGTGCTGCCACAACTGCTTTTTCTTCTGCTTTTTTAGCTGATAAATCTTTTGTAATAGCAAGAACTTGATCTATAACGCTTTCGTCTGAAGCAGAAGTACTTGAAACACCATTTGCATAAACAAAAGAAGTTCCAAAAACTAAAAGACCCACTACCAAAGTAAAAAACACCTTCTTCATTTTTTGATTCTCCTTTTTATTAAAATTCTTCATCATAAAAT
>CAYJUJ010000053.1:0-2997 GCA_964373325.1 uncultured bacterium | reverse complement strand
ATATTAAAAATGCTAGTGAACGGCTTTTTGGTATTATTAACGATGTTCTTCTTCTTACCAACCTTGAAGCAAAAAAAGTAAACTATCCCGCTGAGAATGTTGATATTAAAAATGTTATTGAAGAAATTCTTCATTCTAAAGAAAGCGAAATATCTGAAAAGAAAATAAAAATTATTTATGAAAACCCACTTGTCATCCCGGAAACGCGAAGCGTTATCCGGGATCCAGTATTAAAAGGAATGGATCCCCGCCTCCAATTTAGTGCGGGGATGACAAAAGCGAGGGGTAACATTTATCTTCTTTCTGTTCTCTTCTCAAAACTGATTGATAATGCCATTCGATATAATAAGAAAAATGGTATTATTCGATTTTTTATGAATAAAAAAATGGAATTAGGTATTGAAAACTCTGGACCAGGCATAAATGCATCTCAACAAAAGAAAATTTTTGATAAATTTGTTCGAATTCAAAACATGAAACACTATGCAGGAGGATTGGGCCTTGGGCTTCCCCTTTCCAAAGCTATTATCAAATATCTCAAAGGCACAATAACCATTCAAAGCACAAAACGCGGGCCCACAACGGTTTTTATCACCCTTCCTGTCTCACATTAAAATTTTGTCTCATTTTGAGACAGGTTTTTTGTCGTTGTGAATCTTTTCCGTCATCCTGAGTGAAACGAAGGATCCCTTTTTAGGAGATTCTTCGCCTTCGGCTCAGAATGACAGAAAGAATAAAATTACTTGGCACGCCTTTTGCTTACATCTCAACCGTCATGAAGGCTGTTTTAATATTTTTATCTTTATGGGGATCCTTCGCTCTCGCTCAGGATGACAGAAAATACGCTCAGGATGACAAAGGAATGGATCCCCGCCTTCAAATAAGTGCGGGGATGACTATTAGTGATATATCCTCTTTACCTTCAGAAATAATTCTCGGAGAAGGAGAGCAAAAAACACTTTTTGTAAAAAACCTTATTCGTGTTGCTATTAGCAACTCCAAAATAGCGCTAACTCACGTTTTAAAACCAGGAAATGAGGTTCTTATCCAAGCCTTAAAGCAGGGTGACACAACACTAACGCTTTGGATTCCCAACGAAAAAAAGGAAATACCCGTTTCTATTTATCCCTTATCACTCTCACGACAAAAGAAAGAAATTGAAAGGATTTTAGAAGAAATAGAAGGTATTCAAATCCAAATCATTAAAAATAAAATTGCTATTACCGGCACCATTTACAAAAGAAAAGATCAAGAAAATATCGAAAAATTGATTCAAGCATCTAAAGATATTGTTTTATTAGCAACTCCAACTTCTCACCTTCTTCCTATGGTTCAAATCGATGTCAAATTTCTTGAAATCTCTAAGAAAAAACAGCTCCAATTGGGCCTTGAGTATCCTAACACTATTAAAGTATTTTCTCTTCAAGACCTGATTCACAGCTTATCCAATACAGGAGGCACAGCTCCTTCTTTGGATGTGTTCTTGCACCTTCTTTCAGAAAAAGGCTATGGCAAGGTTCTTTCAAACCCAAAACTTATTTGCAAAAGCGGTTCTGAAGCTAAATTTTTAGCTGGTGGAGAAATACCTATTCGTATTATTTCTAAAATTATGGCCCAAATCACCTGGCGATCTTACGGAATGGTACTTCGAGTCGTTCCCTCGATCGACCGGGAAGATAATATTAATGCTGATATCACTGTGGAATTATCGTCGCTGGATGCCGCCCACACAACTGATGGCATTCCGGGGCTTTTAACAAGGCGTCTTGAAACGGCCTTGAACGTCAAAAAGGGAGAAACAATTATACTTTCTGGGCTGCTTAATATGAACTCCTCCGAAACAACTCAACAAGTGCCGGGCTTAGGAGACATCCCTATTATTGGGGAGCTCTTTAAAACAAAAAGTAGAAGCTCTGACAAAACAGAATTGCTTATTATTGTAACTCCAACACTTGCCCCTGTAGAGAAGCTTCATGATTATTCTTAATATTAATTCTCAAAAACATCATTTTTCTAAGAACCTCATAAAAATAGGATCTGCCCCATCCAACGATGTGGTTCTTAATGATCCTTCTATATCTCCCTTTCATACAGAAATAAAAAACGAAAATGGAGATTGGTTTATGAACAAAAAAGAACTCAATCTCCATGACGTATTCACAATAGGCCACTATGAGCTCTTCCTAGAACTCCCTCGCTTGAAAGAAATACCGATTGAATATGGACATCTCACCCCTTTTATTGAAGATCATACAATTACAGAAATCATGGTTAATGGAACATCTTCCATTTACGCTGAAAAAAATGGAAAAATATTTAAAACTGAAGCTCAATTTGAAACGGAGGATGAGCTTCTTTCTTTTATTCAAAAATTACTGAACCACAGTGGACGACGCCTTGATGAAGCAAGCCCCTGTGTTGATGCCCGCTTACCTCAAAACATGAGGCTCCATGCCATTATTCCACCATTATCACTCAACGGACCTATTCTCACTATTCGAAAATTTCTGCCCCACCTCATAACCGGTGAAAACTTGATTGCGCGTGAAACCTTGAATCGAGATATGCTTTCTTTCTTAAAAGAGCAAATCATGGATAAAAAAAATATTCTCATCTCAGGGGGGACGGGTAGTGGCAAAACAACACTTCTTAATATTCTCTCAAGTTTTATTTCATCCAATGAACGAATTATTACTATTGAAGATGCTGCTGAATTAAAATTAAACCAACCTCATGTTGTTTCCCTTGAAGCAAAACCTCCCAATATCGAAAATGAAGGGGCTATTTCAACAAGAACGCTTTTACAAAACGCTCTTCGAATGAGGCCCGATAGAATTATTATTGGGGAATGTAGAGGTAGTGAAACACTCGATATGCTCCAAGCAATGAATACGGGGCATCAAGGATCTCTGACAACAATTCACGCCAACTCTCCAAGGGATGCTTTAAAAAGGCTTGAGCTTCTCATGCTCATGAGTGGATGCCATTTTCCTATTA
>CAYJUJ010000052.1:6133-8587 GCA_964373325.1 uncultured bacterium | reverse complement strand
TCAAGGTCTGAAATGGTTCTAGCTACCTTTAAAATATGGTGAAAACTGCGATGGCTTAAGTGCATTTTTTGAATGGCTTTTTCAAGGAGGTTTTTACAGTCGGTATCAATAGGGCAAAAATCAAAAATATAAGGAGCTGGAATTTGAGAGTTATAATACAAGCTCGTTTTTTTACTAAATCTTTCTTTTTGAGTAAGGCGAGCTTTTATAACCCTTTCTCTAACAATGCTAGAGGGTTCTTCTTTTTTTGGGGCTAAAAAATTTTTGATGGGTTGAACATTTAAGTGCATATCCACTCTATCAAGAATAGGGCCTGAGAGTTTCGATCGATATTTAATAATTTGAGATTGCGAGCAAATGCATGCCTTTTCGGGATGAGTGTAAAAACCACAAGGGCAGGGGTTCGAAGCTAGGACAAAAAGAAAATCAGCTGGAAATATTTGAGACCCTTGTGCGCGAGAGACCATGATCTTTTTTTCTTCAATAACTTGTCGAAGTACTTCAATACACCTTCTTTCAAACTCTCCAACTTCATCTAAAAAAAGAACACCGTGATGAGCTTGGGTTACCATTCCTGGTTTTGGGCATGCCCCACCTCCGATAAGAGCGATGTGAGAAATCGTATGATGTGGACTTACAAAAGGAGGGTTGAGAGAAAAGTTAGATTTTTCCTGAACAATGGATTTAATTTTTGCAACTTCAAGGGCTTTTTCTTCTTCAAGCTCTGGCAAGATCGAAGGCATTGATTTTGCCAAAAGCGTTTTTCCAGAGCCAGGAGGTCCTAGAAAAAGTAAATTATGTTTACCAGCCACAGCAATTTCTAGAGCTCTTTTGGCAACCTTGTGTCCCTGAATATCAGCCATATCAAGCGAGCTTTGAGGCTCCCATTTTAGTTTTTTTTCAGATGATGGTGTTAAGGCCGACTGGCCTGCTAAATAAGAAATAATTTCTGTTAAGTGGGATGTGCCAAGCACTTCAATGTCTTTAAATAAAGAAGCTTCAGGGAGATTATCCTTTGGAATAATGGCTTTTTTTAGTTTTTGCTCCCTTGCCATCATAAGGTGGGCAATAACCCCCCTATTTGGTTTTATTTCACCGGTTAGAGAAAGCTCTCCTAGAAAAAGAATTTCTTGTAGTGCTTCGCTTGGAAACCTTTTTGCAGCGGCTAATATTGCAATAGCTACTGGTAAATCAAATGCTGTGCCTTCTTTTTTTAAATCTGCAGGGGCCAAGTTAACTACAATGCGTCTTTGAGGATATTCTAGGTTTGAATTTTGAAGGGCTGCTTTAATACGTTCCTTGCTTTCACGAATAATACCATCGGGTAAGCCCACTATGTGAAAAGAGGGGAGGTTTGACTGAAGATCAACTTCAACTGTGACAAGGTGTGAGTTAAGTCCCCACAGTGATCCGGTTAATGCTTTTGCCAACATGCTTTTTGGCTAAAGCAATTCTCATGCCAATGTTTTGTCTGTTTGTTATTCCTGCGTTTTTCTCTTGTCATCCCCGCGAAGGCGGGGATCCAGTGTCTCAAAATGAGACATTTTAAAAAGATGAGACAGTTTAGCGACGACCTTTGAACCTTCTTATTCCAAACCTTTGATGATCTTTTTCTTCTACTGCTCTGTCATCTTTTTCACGCAGACTTTTCCCCGTCGCCCTATCTAAGCCAATCATTCGCGTTGCTCTATCAATAGCAGTATTCATGCCCCTTTTAACGGCATCCATAGGAGTTTCAGTTTTTTTAATGGTAACACTGCCATCGGGGTTTACGTGAATGCTCTTTGTTTTTAGAAAAATCCGCCGCCAAAAACCAAAAATTCTCTCAAACCATTCATATCGTTTGTAGTTATAACGTATTCTGTATTGTTTCCATCCCCAACTAGAGTATCGCCAAAAACCATTTTTAAAAGTTTCTAAGCTAACAGTATTTAAAGATGTTAAACCAAAACTTCGAGGATGAATTTCAATTTCTTTAGTAAGTCCACCCTCTTCTATGACAGAAACCGTAATGGGTTTAAAATCTATTATTCTATCTACTGTTTCCACGACCCAGTCAGCATAGAAAGTGGTGAGAGAATAAAGCATCCATTTTTGAAGCTTGATTTTTTGTGGCGCTACTTGGAAAGAGCCTATTGGCAAATCTTTTTCTGTAACCCAATGCCCATCCATTTCAAAAAGGGGATCAAGACGCATTTCTATTTTACCTAAAATGCCTTTAAGAGAAGAACTTATTTCTCTCAAAAACTCAACTCCCTCTTTTGTAAGCATTTTATCAAAAGTGATCAAACCATCTTGAATGCCCTGTGAGGATCTTAGCTGCTCTAATTTTTTTAAATTTTCCTCAAGAAAACGGATGAGCCCCTCAGCGTTTAAAAGTTGAGTGTTGAGTTCTCGAATCGTCTTATTTTCATCAGGATTTAAGCCATATTTAAGAATCATATCTGTCATTTG
>CAYJUJ010000052.1:0-6123 GCA_964373325.1 uncultured bacterium | reverse complement strand
GTCTAAAAAATGTTTTGCTTCTGGCTTGGAAATACTAAAACCAAGTGATTCAAACCTTCTCTGAAAATAAGGAAATAAAGCTCTAGCAATGCGTCTTGCAATAAAACGAGCTTCATCACCTTCTGGAAGAGTATAAGGTATGTCTATTTTTTCTGTTCGCAAAGCTGAAATGAGGTCTGCTTCTGTCGCGTATTCAATGGGGTTTTGTAAGCTGTCGGCGAAGAGATCACTGAAAGTTATTCTAGTGTCTTTCATTGTCATCCCCGCGATTTTCATTGTCATCGCAGCGTACGCAGGGATCCAGATTAAGAATTTTATTAGCGGCTTTTTGGTTTTCTTAACCCAAACCATCGTGGCCTTTTTACTTTTCTGTCATTCTGAGGATTCCCTTCCTGAGCAGAGCGAAGGATCTCCCCGGTTGCATTTCTAAGATGAACTACAGTTTCGGCACGTTCAATACCATGGTCAAAAGCTCCTGTCATGTCCAATATTTTAGTGTCATTTATTTTGCTTTTCTAATACCAAAACTTCTTTGCATTCTTTCAAACTTGGTTAATCTGCCATTGCCCACTTCTCCACCAGACATTTCAGCTCGATTAATTTCACCTGTGGCTTTTCTAACACCGATGATTTCAGCTGTGCGATTAACAACCTCACCAAACGCTCTTTGCGTTGCTTCTACTGCGCTTTCACCTTCTACAATAACTGATCCATCTGGATTCACTCGGACTCGAGACATCATATCGGTGTGATCATAGATTGAAAAACCAAGACCTCTCAAATCTTCGCCAGTTCCTGAAGGTGCTTGAGGAGGAAGTGGGCCTTTCCAAGGAAATTGGCCTCTCATTTGTCTTACTTTTCCACGAACTCTTTCCCAAGCCCAACGTGCAAAAGGGCGAAGTATTGGTTTTTTCCAACTTCTACTTGAAAATCTTTGTACTTCAGCCCGTAATTTTTTGACGGCGTTTGGATTTTCTGGAAGTAGAGATCCAAAAAAAACGTCACGAGGATGAAATTCATCCGAAACCATTCTATCCGACATTTTAAAGTTTATTGTTGGAGCTTTTTCTATTGTATCCAGAAGGTCGACAATTCGATTGGCATAATAAGTAGTAAGTTCATGAAACATCCATGGATGCAATCTGATGGTTTCAGAATTAACTTCGATACGGTGCCTTCCTACTTGAACGGGAAAATCTGCTTCTGTTACCCAAGTTCGATGCAAATATTGGATGACCCAAAGGTTATTACGAATATCAGAGGCAATATCAACAGCAGGAGCACAAATTTCTCTAAGTCTTTTAATGTTTTGTTTAGTGAGAACTTGTTCGAATTCTGAAGGAAATTCTTGGCGAAGTCTCTCTAAGGTTTCTTCAATGACCCGCATATCTTTTTCTAAACTTAAAAAGGCAGTGGTTAATTCTTTTACTTCTGGATTTTTGAAAGCACTACTTTGATATTCCATAACGAGATGCATCAATTGATTTTGTACTTGGTCTGGGTTGGAAATCCTTAAACCTAAGGATTCTAATCTTAGTTTAAGCTGTTCAAAGAGAATAGCTCCCATGCGATTTGCAAGAAATTCTGTTCGTTTATCAAATGAAATGGCAGGTTCAGATCTATTCCAATCATATTTGAAAACATCTAAGTAGTCAGAAAATGTAGCATACTCAGGATTTGCCGTAGAAGTTTGCATTTGTTTTGCTTGGATTGGTAATAATCTAATGTCTTGGCCATCTGCTAATACAAAGGTATTTCCTGAAGCTACAAAATGAACGGGAATTTGTGCGCTACCCCACTGCAGAATAACAAGTTTTCCACCAGAACCTTCATTAGTAATTTTAATTGAGAGGGCAATGCCACTATCACGAAAAACTTCTCGAATAGAGGTTTCAATATCAGCGTTTGTAAGAATTGGTTTTTGAGGGTCTTGGCGATCATCAGCTATTCCTCCTGTGTTTGCCCAGCTAACGGTTCCAATTGTCATTGCGAGGAGGGCATACGAAATATAGATCCCTCGAAATACTCGGGACAGGCTCCGCAATCTCATTTTTTCCCCCTGATTCCAAATCTTCTTACTCTGCCTTCTCTTCCTCTTTCATCTCTCATTGTTTCACCTGTGGCTTGGCCTAAATGAAGTGAACGAACGATTGTATCTGCTGCTTCACCAAACCCTCTTCGCATGGTTTCTACTGCACTTTCACCTTCGACAGCGACCGATCCATCAGGATTTACTCTGACTCCAACCATAAGACCTCTTATGCTACTTTCATGACTAGAACCGCCTGAACCACCACCACCCCAATTGATATCTGCTTTGCCTCCCACTCCAAGACCACCACTTGCAGGAGGATTGCCTTTTCCTTTTCGCCACTTTTCAATTAATCTTCCAATCCAGGTTTGATGCCACCATTCATAAGCTCGTAGATCACTGTTAGGGTTGATAATTCTATTTTCCCATGTTTTGAGACGTTCACGAAATTTTCTGTCACGACTTTCATAGGTTCTAAGCCATTGTTCAGAGGCAGTGTAAAAAGCATCATCCCCATACCAATTAAATCCATAGGGATGAATTCGTGCTTCTTTATAATGAATTTGCCCATCTTTTATTTCAAAAACTTTAAATACCATAGGTTTAAATGTTTTAAGGGCTGCAATAAGATCAAGTAAAGTATCAGCATAGTAGGAAAGTAGAGAACTAAAAAGATCTTGATTAATAGCAATTGTTTTTGATGCCGCTTTAACTCGTTGAGGTGTGGGTAGTGGAGGTGTCCATTCTCCACTGGCATAAGAAGCCCGTCTTATTTTATCCATCATTTCAATAAAAATCACATGGAGAGCTTTACCGATAGCTTCAATTTTTCCAGCTCCTACGTGGGTAAGAAGCCTCTCTTTTGTGTCTTTCTCTTCTTTAAAAACGACTTCTTCAGTACGTAATTTTTCTAAATCATCTAAAGCTTGTTGAGCTTCTTTAAAAAGAGCATCGAGATTGGCAATGAGTTGAAAGAACTGATGTGATACCCCTCCGTCTTGAATTTTCCCTTGAGCAATGTCTTGTCGCAACTGTGCAAACATGCGGGCTTCAAAGCCATAATCTGTTTCATAACCAATAATTTCGTAATGTCTCATGAGGGCTGTGAGAAGAGTTCTAGCCATGTCGTTAGCAACTTCATGATCAGTGTAAACGGTGGCTTTCCATACCCTAGGTTGTTTTCTGATTCTTTCAATCATCGCATCAAATTCAGACTCAGTAACAACTTGGTTAATATCACCTTTGAAAAATTGTTCTTGAGGTTGTTTTTTAGTTGGTTCTGGTCCACCCATTCCTTCCGTGCCAGCCCAGCTAACGGTTCCAATTGTCATTGCGAGGAGGGCATACGAAATATAGATCCCTCGAAATACTCGGGACAGGCTCCGCAATCTCATTTTTTCCCCCTGATTCCAAAATTTCTCATTCTTGTTAGAAGTGCGGTCCATTTTCCATTACCAACTTCGCTACCTGTCATTTCAACGCGATCAATTTCACCTGTAGCTCTTGGAACTCCTAAAATTCTTGCTGTTCGTTCTACACCCCCCTCAAACCCTCTAGCAATGGATTCTGCAGGGCTTTCTGCACCAGATGAAACTGTTCCATCGAGGTTCACTGTAACTCGAGACGTGTCATATTCAGCAACACTTGCTGTATTTTTTGGAGGACGAGACCACCATTCACGGAAACGTTGCCAGCGTAATTTTTGAGTTGTTTCAGTTGCGCCAACATGTTGGTGGGCGCGAGAGGCTTTTCTAGTAGCACTTTCATATCTGTCTAAATAGGCTAAAGCTGAACTAAAAATGGCTTCATCTGAACACCATCTAAAGCGACCGGCAGATACCCGAACTTCCATAATGAGTGGTGCACCATCAACCATTCTCACAACTTTTGGATCGATAACCCCAACTTTAAAAGTTGGAGAAGTTTTTAAAGTATCAATAAGATCTAAAATTTTATCAGCATATAATTCTGTAATGTTTCTTAGTGATAATTGGAGGAGCTCTAAATGTTCACCTGCTGCTTTTAAATTTTCAGTGCTTGTACTAGCTAAGACAAATTTGTACATAATAGAATCAAGAACCCCGTTTATTTCTTTTCCAATGGCTTCTAATTGTTGAGCTCCAGCTTTTGTAAGAACTCCATCGACTGTTAAATATTGAGAAGACACTTCTAATATACGCAGGGCTGTGTCTGTATCTGCAATCCAACCTTCGATAGAGGCCATCTTGTGAAAAAAGAAAGAACAAGTTCCATTATCAAGACTAAAGCGCCCAGAAGATATTTGCTCTACGAGGCCCTGGAAAGCTTTTTTTATGTGTTGATCGGCTATTAAACCAGTTCTTTGTTCATAGTGTCCAATAAGATGATTTAATAAGAGGCGCCCTACTTCTTGAGAGTGTTGTGCAAAATTGGTAGGGTCAGGTCTTGTATCTGTTGCTTCTGGTGGAAATGCTTCTCTAATGCGTCGGAGTAATTCTTCCCATTCGGCGGTATCAATAACATCTGCTATATCCCCTTTAAAATGACGTTGTGGTTTTGATGCCCCTTCTTCTTGAATGGGTTCTCTGGGGTCATCATGATGTTCACCTGGTTTTTCTCCATCCCCAGCCCAGCTTATAGCGCCTACTGTCATTGCGAGGAGCACTGTTACTATTGTCATCCTGAGCGAAGTGAAGGATCGATATTCTGAATTTATTTTCATCGTTTACCTCTAATTCCAAATCTTCCTGCTCTTCTTCCTTCACCTCTCTCTTTGTCATTCCCGCGAAAACGGGAATCCAGTTCACCTGTTGCATTACTTAAATGAAGTGATCTAACTATTCTATCTGCTGCGTCTCCTAAGTTTCTTCTTATGGTATCGATGGCACTTTCACCTTCAATAGCAACTGATCCATCAGGATTGACTCGAATACCATTACGTTCCTCAATATCACGTAATCTGTCTTCTATACTGTCCCATTCACGGCCTGGTTGAACTGGCTCATCTGCAACGGTGCCTTCAGGATTAACTCTTACGGTAGATATGCTTATTTCAAGTTCACTAGCACGACCTCCACCTACTCTGCCACCTGCTTTGGAACTAACTCCAACATTGCCACTACCAGATCCAGCTTTTCCATTTTTTTTAAACCAATTTAAAGGATTTACTCGAGTCCAAATAGAAGGTCTTCGACGAATTTCAGTAATTTGATAACCTGATGTTCTTATTCCCGGTCTTACTTCAGGAAAGGCATTTGGTAGCCACTCATGCCCTATTTCAAAGCCATGATCTTTTAGCCTCACTTGCAAAACACCCAAGTCTTCTGCTGTTATAAAAACTTTTAAGCCATTTTTAATTCTGTGCTGAAAAAATTTTATTAAAAGCTCTGGATCAGCTATTTTCGATTCCGTTGGCCATCCTGGCTCTCTATATGGCATATACCAACCATTATGTTCCGTTAGTAGCCTTACAATATCTTGTACAATGGCTTGGTCGCTTCTCTCTCTTTCATAGTTAAAAACAATATCAAGATAATAAAATTTAGGATGGTCATACCAACGTTCGCCATTTATATCTATAAACCTTTCTGTATCATAATCGCATATTTGCATTAGTTCCCAGATATTATCCCCGGCAGGATTTAAACTTAGAAATTTATCAAAAGTTCTACAAATAGTATCTACTTTTGTCTCTTCGGGACAAGAAGAAATAATTTCTATGAAGGCATTAGCGGAAGTAGCTTCGGCCAAAGCTTGATCTAATAAAACTTCTTTTTTTGGTCCTGCACCATCTAACTCTTCCCAACTATGTTCTATACCGGCAAAAGTAGAAGTTAAAAGAGAAAACGTGAATAACAAGAAAAGAAAACTTTTGAACTTTAAATGAACCATTTTTATCCCCCCTTTGTTCAGAATGACACAGGGTTTAAGCAAACCTTGTGCCACTATCTAAACCTTAAGTATCATCAGTAATTATAGCTACTTAACCACCACCACGAAGGCTCAAATATGTTTATTTTCTAAACAAAAAGTGAACCTTTTATGCTATTTTTTTAAGCAAAGACGGGAACTTATACCATAACAAGAGTTAAAAAGGAAGTGTCCAAAAAGTG
>CAYJUJ010000051.1:0-8694 GCA_964373325.1 uncultured bacterium | reverse complement strand
GGGTGAAATGGCCTTTTTTCATCTTGGAAACCAAGAATTCGAGCAGCTCTCTCTATACTTTTCTGAAGCTCTTTCAATTTTTCAACCTCACCCTCCAAAGTACAAATAAGAACTCTTGGAGAGGCTATGCTTGGAAACAAATCTAATTTTTCAACTCGAAAAAAAAGGCAATCTGCCTTAATAAGGTTTAAAGACTGTTTCAAACCCAGTATCTGCTCATTTGTAACTTCATCTAAAAACTTCAAAGTAATGTGAAGATTTTCTTCAGCTACCCAATTAAGTTGAATATTTTTTTGATGTTTTTTTTGGAATTGGCCTATTTTTTGTTTAACATCAGGAGGCAGCTCTATTCCTATAAAACTTCTCATAGTGGAATGCTGAGAATGAGTGAGAGATATTGGCCCAATACCTCACCCATAAAAATAAAAATAACGGCTACATATAAAATACCTATGGCAGAATGATTTGCAGGTATTTTAATCGTAACCTCAGTTCCAAAAGCTAAAATGAGAGGGAAAAAAAGGCCTATCAAAAACCGAACTGCTAAAAACATAAATTTATCATCAAAGGACATAAGCTTTGTAAAATCCTCTGGAAAATAAATTTTCCATACCCAAACAACAACTCCAATTAAAAAAACTTTAAGAATTAAGCTCGTGGTTAATAAATGGCTTATTCTTTTTAAAAATTTAACAGGCAATTTACGAAACATGAAAAACCAATGGCAAAGCATCATAGCTGTAAAAACAGCCCCTAGAAGAAAAGCAGAAACAAAAAGTTGCACAACATAGGTGATGTCCTCTAAAGAAAAACGCCCCCTCGATAAATCCACTCCATGGAGATAAAGTGAAATAAGCGCCAATCCATTCGTGAGTACCAGTAGAAAAAAAGCTAACTTGAAAGAATGCTTTTTTGTTAGATAAATTAAAGCAAGTACAAGAAAAAGAAGTACAGTATAAAGAAAAACATAAAGGGGAATACTTTCCCCTTGCATTAAAAGTTCATAAAAACGAACTGTACAACCTAGAAAAAGAGATCCTACAATCATCCAATATTGGGAAATGAAAAATTTAGGCCCAATATGATCAGGGGGTAGAAAAAGAAGAAGGCATAAGTTGCCAACTGAGAAAAGTACCGCAAATTGAAACAAGATGTCTTGTAGTGATAGAATCATGATACCTTATGTCTTATGGGTTATATTATCGACTATATTGGTCAGATTTTCAATTTAGAAAAAAAACCGCAAAAAGCGATACCCCTTGTCCCAAGTATTTCAAGGCATCAAAATGCTTCAAGAATTATTTACAATATTCTAATGCCTACTCGATCGATATGCTCTTTAAGTGCAGGTTCTTTTATAAAATTGTAAATCACTAAATCTAACTTCCAAGGAAGATTAAGATCATCATATTTAAGTAACCAATGATCTCGATCTGCTAAATTTATTGATACACCTTTAATAGCAACATCAATATCTGATCCCTCTCTGGCATTACCTTTTGCGCGCGAACCGAAAAGAATCAGCTCAGCATCTTTTGGAAAGGGTTTAAATAAACCAAGGATTTGCTCTGCATATTTATCTGGAATGCCATGAATTTTAAGACTTTTCAGTTTCATTTTGAAAGCGTTTTTTAAAGTTCTTAAGAATAGAAAGGAAATGACCTTTGACTTTTTCAGAAATAGACTTAAAAACTGCTTCATCATAAAGATGGGTTGTTTCATTTCGTGCTTTTAACATTTGCAACCACAGAGGCCCCTCTGAAATAATACCATCTTGAAATGCCTGCTCAATTACAGGTCTGGGACCTCGAATGTCTGGATAACCACGTTCATACAATAAATCTTGAAGACATTTCCAAGCCAATTCAAAAGTATACTCAAATCTTTGGATGAGCCCCTCCTCTTCAAGTTTTGACATTTTTGGTTTTAATGCTTCTTCGTAAAGCGCCAAGGCTCGTTTAAAATTTGTAAATCGTTGTTGGCTGCGAATATCTGATTTTCTCTTCATAACGTAGATAACTTTAACAATATGAGTTATAAGTGACAACTCAAATTACTTCAAAAAATGGAGACAGTCTTCATGCAAGAAGACTGTCTCCATTTTAATAGTTGACTTTATTTCACTTAAAAGTTAGATATTCAAATAGTTAGGAAGGCTAAGTAAACAGGTCATCCTGAGAAAATCTAGCTGTAATACGAGGAGATCCCTCGCATACGCTCGGGATGACGGCAAGGAGCCGTCATGTACCAACCAGATACCTATAACAAAACACTTTTTAGTTTCATTAACATTATCAATGAAATTGAGGAAAAAGCCTTTCAAAACGAGAGGTTATCTAAAGATTTGACCTATACCGAGGTGCATGTTCTTTATGAACTTGGAAAATACAATGCCCCTCAACCCATGAATATTCTGGCCCAAGATTTAAGTATTACCCACCCTTCCCTCACGGCACTTGTTGATCGCATTGAAGAAAAGGGTTATTTAAAACGGGTTCGAGATGAAAACGATCGAAGGGTTATTTATTTGGAGCTTACCCATAAAGGGAAAACTCTCAACAATTGGCATACTCTTTACCATAAAAATCTCGTTAAAAAAATTAAAAAAATATTAAATCCAGAAGAAGAAAAATCTTTTTTCAATACTTTAGAAAAATTAAACAAGGCTATAGACTATCATGAAAGTAATCAATCTCAGTGATTTAAAACCAGGACAACTAGCAACAATTGCATCGATTGATGCTAAAGAAGCTATTAAGACAAGGCTTATGGAAATGGGATTACTTCGAGGAACTAAACTTAAACTTCTAAAAACCGCTCCCTTAGGTGATCCCTTAGAAATTGAGGTTAGAGACTTTCGCATTTCTCTACGAAAACAAGAAGCGTCACAAATCAAAGTGACTGTGGAGCATGATTCATGACTCGAGTTGCACTTGCTGGCAATCCCAATTCAGGAAAAACAACTGTTTTTAATGCCCTCACAGGAAAACATCAGAAAATAGCAAACTACGCAGGGGTCACTATAGAAAAAAAAGAAGGTGTTTTTACTAATAAAACGGGTTCCGAAGTCCTTATTTTAGATCTTCCTGGAACTTATAGCCTTGAGGCATCCTCTCCAGAAGAATTCATTGTTCAAGAGGTGCTTTTAGGCTTGAGAAAAGACACAGAAAAACCCGATGTCATTGTTATTGTCATTGATGCAGATAATCTAGAACGAAATCTCTATTTAACCCTTCAACTCAAAGAAACAGGAATGCCTATCATCATAGCTCTTAACATGATGGATATAGCGAAACGTCATCAGAAAAAAATTAATGTTCAACAACTTGAAAAGGAGCTTGGAGTTTGCGTTATTCCCATGATAGCTCGCTCAAACGAAGGCATCAAAGAGCTTAAAAAATTTCTAGAAGAAGAAAAATTTGCCCCTACTCCCTCCACTCGTAAATGGAAGCTTTCCATACCCTTAGAAGAGCTTTGTGAGCGAGTTTCTCAAAAGCTTAAGGAAGAATGTTTTGTTCCAGAAAAAAATGCCGATTTTTATGCACGAGGTTTGCTGCGTTCGGGAAAGTCTCCCTACTATAAAAAACTGATTATTCCTGAATCAGTCAAAAAATATCTTAATGAATGTCATAAAAAACTCTTTATGCAAAAGGTTAAATTTGGTGAAGAAGAAATTACAGCTCGTTATCAGTGGATTGAATCTGTTCTATCCTTGGTCATGGATAAACCAAAAACAGCACAACCAACATGGAGTGATAAACTGGATAAAATTTTTCTCCATAAGGTTTTTGGCCCTCTTATTTTTCTGACTGTTATAGCATTCATGTTTCAATCCATATTCACATGGGCAAGCATTCCCATGAACGCTATAGATAGTCTTTTTGGTTGGACTTCCGAACAAGTAAGGCAATTTGTGCCAGCTGGCTCATTCCAAGATCTTCTTTCAGAAGGAGTGATTGGTGGCGTTGGCTCTGTTATTATCTTTCTTCCTCAAATTCTTCTTGTTTTTCTCTTTATCGGATTTTTAGAAGATACGGGTTACATGGCCAGGGCTGCATTTTTAGTTGATAGGCTTATGTCTAAAGCGGGCTTAAGTGGAAAATCATTCATTCCACTTCTTAGCTCTTTCGCCTGTGCTATTCCAGGGGTTATGGCATGTAGAACCATTGAAAATAGCAGAGATCGTCTCACAACTCTCCTTGTAGCACCCTTAATGACGTGCTCGGCCCGTCTTCCAGTTTATATTCTCCTCATAGGTGCTTTTATTCCTGCTATTCCTATTGTTGCTGGAATTTCACTCCCTGGACTCACCATGTTTAGTCTTTATTTTTTGGGCGTCTTAGGTGCTACAGCCATGGCTTGGCTTTTCAAAAAAACACTCTTTCGAGGAGAAACCCCTCCCCTTTTTCTTGAATTACCCACTTATAAACTACCTCAAGGCAAAATTGTTCTTCGAAATATGTGGAATAGGTCCAAAATGTTTGTAAAGCGGGCGGGTACTATTATTCTAGGAGTGTCTATTGTTCTTTGGTTTTTAAGCTCTTATCCAAAAAATCCAGAGCTTAAGCTTCAACTAGAAAAAGAAGGCGTATCTCAAGAAATCATTTCTTCAGAACTCTTAAAACAAAGCTATGCTGGAAAACTAGGTCAAATACTAGAACCTGTTATTAAACCTCTTGGTTTTGACTGGAAAATAGGTATTGGCCTTATTGCTTCCTTTGCGGCGAGAGAGGTGTTAGTAAGCACCATGGCCACTATCTACCAAGTTCAAGGTGCTAATGAAGAGTCAGTCAATCTAAGGGAAGCCCTCCAAAAAGAAACCAATTTTAGTCCATTAGTAGCGCTAAGTCTCCTCGTCTTTTTTGTTTTTGCCTGTCAGTGCATGTCAACAATTGCCATTGTTCGACGAGAAACAAACTCGTGGCGATGGCCCATCTTTATGTTGCTCTACATGACAACTCTTGCCTACGGTGCATCACTCATTGTCTACCAAGGCGGAAAATTTTTTGGTCTTGGCTAGATTCATTCTTAATCGTATACTAAATAGTACTCATGCTCGAAAATTCCCTTTTATCTAATCTTGTTATCATTATTTTTATAGCCATTGTCGTTGTTTATTTTCTACGCCGCCTTCGCATTCCCCCTCTTGTAGGTTTTTTGATAGCGGGGGCGCTTCTTGGCCCTAATGGCTTTGCTATTATTAAAAAAGCCTCCCAAGTTAATACCCTTGCAGAAATTGGTATCATTCTTCTTCTTTTCTCAGTAGGTCTTGAGTTTCCCTTTAATGAAATGAAACGATTTAAAAATCTTGCTGTTATTGGTGGAAGTATCCAGATTCTTTTAACTATTCTGCTCACCTCTATTTTTACATCCTTTCTCGACTTTGATCTTTACCGCTCCATATTTTTGGGATGTATTTTGTCACTCAGCAGCACTTCCCTTATTATTAAACTTCTGTCTGAAAAAGGAATGACGGCTTCCATTCATGGAAGAATGAGTATTGTTCTTTTGATATTCCAAGATCTTGCAGTTATCCCCATGCTCCTTCTACTTCCTATTTTTGGAGGAGAGACGCTTGAATTAAACACACTGATGTGGGCTTTTACAAAAATAGTCTTATTTTTAATCCTCATTTTTCTTTTGAATCGATATTTTCTAAACAACTTTTTTAAAAAAATTGTTAAAACTAGAAATAGCGAGCTCTTTGTACTTGCATTGGTACTTCTTTGTCTAGGTATGTCGCTCATAGGACAACAGTTTGGTATTTCTCTAGCGCTTGGAGCCTTTATTGCGGGCGCGCTTCTTGCATCATCAGAATATTCCTATCAAATGTCAGCTCACGTTTTACCTTTTCGAAGTTTTTTTGAATCGATTTTTTTTATTTCAATTGGTCTTTTACTAAATCCTATTTTTATCCAACAAAATATTCTGCCTATTTTTCTAGTTTTGTTATTTATTTTTATAGGTAAAGCTCTCATTTGTACTTTTGTTTTTTTATTATTTCGCTATCCTCTTTCCATCTCTATAACAGCAGGACTTCTTTTGAATCAGATTGGTGAATTTTCATTCCTTCTTGCTAAACAAGGCCTTGATATGAAATTAATTGACATGCATCTTTTCCAGCTAACAGTAACGGTCTCACTTATTTCTATGATTTTAACTCCTTTTCTCTTTCAATATGCACAACCCCTTGGACAGTGGCTTGGAAATAAGACTTTTCTCACTTTTATCAATAAATTTTCAATCCCATTTTCTGAAAAACCTCCAACAGAGCTCATAAATCATGTTGTTCTTATGGGCTATGGAACTGTCGGAAAAACTCTTGGAAAAATCCTAAAAAAACATCAGTTTCCAACACTTGTTATTGATACACACGTGTATAACATTAAAAACGCTCAAGGAGACGGTTTTGAAACTCTTTTTGGCGATTCCCAAGCTCCGTCTATTTTGGAAAAAACTAATATTAAAAAAGCCTCCCTTGTTATCATTACTTTCCAAGATCCTATAACAACAGAAAATATCATTAAAACCATTAGAAGTGACAATAGTCATATTCCTATTATTGTGCGTGCCAATTACCAACAAGAAGTAGAAAAGTTTCAAGAGGCAGGAAAAGAAAATATTTTTATAACTTATGCCGAAATTGAAATCACTATTGATATGTTAAGAAATACACTGAAGGCTCTTGGAAAAGATAGAACCACCATTACCCAAGATATTGAACACATCCTTAGAGAATCACTTCATTAACCTTGACAGCTCTTGTAACAAATGAAATTTACAGATGAATATGACTGAAGGTTTGGAATCGCTCTTAAAGGAAAACCGTACTTTTCCACCAAAAAAAGAGTTTGCAGTTAATGCTCATGTACCTTCCATTGAAAAATATAAAGAACTTTATGAACAGGCTTTAAAAAATCCAGAAAAGTTTTGGGCAGATCTTGCTCAGAATCTTTATTGGTTTCAACCATGGAATAAAGTTCTTGATTGGAATTTACCCAACGCTCAATGGTTTGTTGGTGGAAAAACCAATGTTTCCTACAATTGTCTCGATCGCCACTTACCTCATCTTTCTAAAAAACCAGCTATCATCTGGGAGGGGGAGCCAGGAGAAACAAAAACTTTAACTTATCAAGAGCTTTATGAGGAAGTTTCTCGCTTTGCACAAGGGCTTATTGATCTAGGTATCCAAAAAGGTGACCGTGTCATTCTTTACATGCCTATGATTCCGGAATTAGCCATTGCGGCATTGGCTTGTACTCGAATAGGTGCTGTTCATTCAGTTATTTTTGGGGGTTTTAGTAGTACTGCTATTCGTGATCGCCTAGAAGATTCACAGGCTTGTCTCGTCATTACAGCAGACGGTGGTTGGAGAAGAGGAAAAACCATTCCTCTTAAGGAAAATGTTGATACAGCATTAAATGAAAATAAAACTGTAGCAAAAGTTATTATCGTTCAGAGAACAGGGCACAATATATCATGGAATGAAAAAAGAGATGTGTGGTGGCACGAAATCATGAAAAAAACGAAACAAAAAGCGACAGCACTTCCCTTAGATGCCGAGCACCCACTTTTTATTCTCTACACAAGTGGCACAACCGGAAAGCCTAAAGGCATTCTTCACACAACTGGAGGCTATTTGGTTTATGCTACCGTAACAGCAAAATGGGTTTTTGATTTGAAAGATAATGACATTTACTGGTGCACGGCTGATATTGGCTGGATTACAGGGCACACCTATGTATTGTATGGCTTACTCGCCAACGGTGCCACAACACTGATGTATGAAGGCGCTCCTGATTTTCCGCATCAGGCAAGATTCTGGGAAATGATAGACAAATATAAAGTGAGTATCTTCTACACAGCCCCTACAGCTATTCGAACATTTATTCAGTGGGGAGAAAATATTCCTCTAAAATATAAACTCTCAAGCCTTCGCCTCTTAGGAACGGTTGGTGAACCCATTAACCCAGAAGCCTGGATGTGGTTTCACAAAACGATTGGAAAAGAAAAATGCCCTATTGTTGATACGTGGTGGCAAACAGAAACAGGCGGTATTATGATCTCACCTCTTCCAGGAGCAACACCAACAAAACCTGGAACAGCAACACTTCCTTTACCCGGAATTATTGCAGAAGTTGTTAATGAAAAGGGAGAAAAGTTACCACCCAATACGGGCGGATATTTAGTTATAAAAAAACCATGGCCAGGTATGCTACGAACCATCCATGGTGACGGAGAGAGATATAAAAAACAGTATTGGACACAAATTCCCGGCTCATACTGGACTGGAGATGAAGCTCGCTGTGATGAAGATGGGTATTTTTGGATTATGGGGCGAGCTGATGATGTTATTAAAGTAGCAGGACACCGACTTGGATCTTCTGAGATTGAATCTGCCTTGGTGAGCCATCCGTCTGTGGCCGAAGCAGCGGTCGTGGGTATTCCTCATGCTATTAAGGGACAAGCTATAGCAGGTTTTGTCACTTTAGTTCACGATCAAAAACCATCTGAAAAACTTTTAGAAAGCCTCAAACAACATGTTGTAAAGGAGCTTGGATCTATCGCTAAACCTGAAAAAATTAAGATTGTCGAAAAGTTACCTAAAACACGAAGCGGCAAAATCATGAGGCGCCTTTTACGTGAGATGGCTGCTGGCCATGAAATTACAGGTGATATCACAACACTTGAAGT
>CAYJUJ010000050.1:0-8736 GCA_964373325.1 uncultured bacterium | reverse complement strand
TATTAGAGCTCATGGCTGTTGCCAACATTTATACAGCTAAAAAATATGGCCCCGATCGTGTCATTGGATTTTCACCCATACCTGCCATGTCAATGCTGAGTTATGCCGGAGGATCCCGCTTTTTGCAGCTTTTTGGGGGTGTCAACTTAAGTTTTTATGATTGGTATTGTGATTTACCCACAGCTTTTCCTGAAATTTGGGGAGAGCAAACCGATGTGTGTGAAAGTGCCGATTGGTACAATGCCAAAATGATTGCAGATATGGGGGCATGTCTTAATATGACACGCACACCTGACACCCATTTTTTTGCAGAAGCACGTCATAACGGAACCAAAACAGTCGTTTTTTCTCCTGATTTTTCTCAAGTGTGCAAATATGCAGATCAGTGGGTGCCGATTCATGCGGGGAGTGACGGTGCTTTTTGGATGGCTGTAACCCATGTGATTTTAAAAGAATTTCATCATGAAAAAAAGACCCCATATTTTATGGAATATACCAAGCAGTATACCGATAGCCCTTACTTAGTAGAGCTTAAAAAAGAAGGGGGTCATTATCTACCAGGACAGCTCGTCAGAGCCAATCGACTGACTCAATATAAAGATATTGAAAATGGGGATTGGAAATTTCTAAATGTCGATGAAAAAACGGGAAAATTAGTTGTTCCTAAGGGCTCTGTGGGGCATCGATGGGATAAAGCGGGTGGTCAATGGAACATGAAATTTGAAAACACCATAGATGATGGTGCCTATGATCCTCTGCTTAGCTTTCTCGACAAAAATGATGAAGTTTTACAGGTTCAATTTAGAGAGTTTGGATTAGATCAACATCGCTTAAGAGGGGTTCCTGTAAAGTTCATCGAAACCATAAATGGAAAAATCGCTGTTGCAACCGTTTATGACCTAACAATGGCTCAATATGGTGTTGATCGCGGGCTCAAGGGAGAATACCCCACAGATTATACAGACAAAGATGCTGCCTATACACCTGCATGGCAAGAAATCTTTACTGGCGTTGATTCTAAAACTGTTCTTCAATTTGCAAGAGAATGGGCAAGTACTGCCGATATCACCCATGGAAAATGCATGGTTATTGTGGGAGCAGGGATTAACCACTGGTATCAATCCAATCTTATGTACCGCGCAGCGATTATGGCTTTAATGCTCACAGGCTGTGTGGGGAGAAATGGTGGAGGAATGAATCATTATGTGGGGCAAGAAAAACTAGCCCCCATGGATTCCTGGAGTGCCATTGCTTTTGGGAAAGACTGGCACGATGCTGTGCGTTTACAACAGGCCCCACTTTGGCACTACATTAATACATGTCAGTATCGTTATGATGGGCAGTTTTCAAAATATAATACCGTTGATGAAAACGAATGGACCAAACAACATACTGCAGATCAAATTTTTAAATCGGTCCGAATGGGATGGATGCCCTTTTTCCCCCAGTTTAACAAAAATTCATTAGAGCTTTCAAAAGAAGCCATGAGTCATGGGGCTAAAGACGACGATGGCATTAAAAAATATGTTTTAAATGAACTTAAATCTAAAAAACTAAAATATTCTGTTAGTGATCCTGAGGCCCCTGAGAATTTTCCGCGTGTTTGGTACATTTGGCGAGGCAATGCCATTATGGGGAGCATGAAGGGGCATGAATATTGCCTCAAACACTATTTGGGAACCCACTCCAATGCGATTGGAAAGGATGATCCAAGGCATACAGACGAAGTCAAATGGCATGAAGTGGCTCCGATAGGCAAAATGGATCTTGTGGTGGATCTTAATTTTAGGATGGATTCATCGGCTTTGTATTCCGATATCGTTTTACCCGCAGCCTCTTGGTATGAAAAAGCAGATTTAAATAGTACCGATCTTCACTCGTTTATTCATCCCTTGTCTCAAGCAATAGCCCCCGTGTGGGAATCTAAAACCGATTGGGATATTTTTAAAAATTTGAGTCAAGCAACTTCTGATGCTGCAAAAAAATATTTTAAAGAGCCTCAAAAAGATGTTGTGATGGCGCCCCTCTCCCACGATACAGCCGATGAAATTACTCAGCCTGTGGTCAAAGATTGGTACAAAGAAGAATGTGATGCCATCCCAGGAAAAACGATGCACAAATTGGCTATTGTTCATCGAGACTATACGAAGCTTTATGATAAATTCATATCTTTAGGAAAAAACATAAAAGAAAAGGGATTAGGAGCCCATGGTAATCACTACAGATGTGAGGATGTATATGATCAAATATTGGAGTCCAATCATTTTCCAAAAGAAAAATTAAACGGGGAAACTTACCCTTCGTTAAAAGAAGATGTTTCGGCAGCTAATTTAGTTTTGCAGCTTTCCACTTTGACTCATGGTGGGCTAACCGTTCGTGCTTATCAAAACATGGAGAAAAAAACAGGATTGAAACTTGCTGATCTTGCAGAGGGGAGTAAAGATGTGCGAATCAACTATGCTGATCTTCAAGCACAACCCCGAAGGTATAACACCTCTCCTCTTTGGTCAGGACTCATGAATAATGGAAGAGCTTATGCTGCTTACACATATAACGTTGATAGGCTTGTTCCGTGGAGAACTTTAACAGGGAGACAGCATTTTTATTTAGATCACGAAATGTATTTGGCATATGGAGAACATCTGCCAACGTTTAAACCCTCTCCAAAGCCTGCAATGTATGGAGATTTAAAAGAAACCCTTAAAAATAAAGAGGCTAAAATTTTAAATTGCCTCACTCCTCATGGAAAGTGGCACATTCATTCAACCTATATGGAAAATCTTCGGATGCTCACTTTATCACGTGGGTGTGAACCTTGTTGGCTGAGTGAAATCGATGCCAAAGAATTAGGAATTCAAGATAACGATTGGGTTGAGGTTTATAACGATCACGGCGTTTATTGCACACGGGCAGTGGTGAGCGCAAGAATTCCCAGAGGAGTTTGCATCGTTTACCATGTGCCTGAAAGAACGGTCGGAATTCCAAAATCTCAAGTCAGAGGAAATAAGCGTGCAGGGGGCCATAACAGTTTTACAAGAATTCATTTAAAACCTAATTTTTTAGCTGGTGGCTATGGGCAGTTTAGCTATCATTTTAATTATTGGGGGCCGATTGCTCCTCAACGAGACACCCATGTGGTAGTAAAAAAAATGGATAAGGTTATTTTTTAAAAAAGGAAAAAATATGGATATTAGAGCACAAACTTCAATGATCTTTCATTTGGATAAATGTATTGGCTGTCACACCTGTTCCATTGCCTGTAAAAATATTTGGACTGATCGAAAAGGGGCCGAATATATGTGGTGGAACAATGTTGAGACAAAGCCAGGGACAGGCTATCCCACCAAATGGGAGGATCAAGAGATCTATAAAGGAGGCTGGGAGAAAAAAGGGGAACATATTCAATTAAGAGGAGCCGGAAAGCGTAAAGGCTTGGTCAATATTTTTCATAACCCCAATATGCCCGTGATCGATGATTATTATGAACCTTTTACCTATCGATATTTAGATCTCATTGAATCCCCCTCCCAGGATGATCAGCCCACAGCGAGACCCGTGTCACTTATCACTGGAAAGCCGATTGATATTAAAATGGGGCCCAATTGGGATGATGATTTAAGTGGAACCCCTGATTACGCAAGAAATGACCCAAATTTAAAGGGGTTATCCCCAGCCGAACAAGAAGCCATGTTTCATCTTGAAAAAATGGCTTTTTATTATTTACCTAGAATTTGTAACCACTGCTTAAACCCTGCCTGCGTTGCATCATGCCCATCAGGAGCTATTTATAAGCGTGGTGAAGATGGGATAGTTCTCATTAATCAAGATGTGTGTCGAGCTTGGCGAATGTGTGTCACAGCCTGTCCCTATAAGAAATCTTATTACAATTGGCATACAGGAAAGTCTGAAAAATGTATTTTGTGTTACCCCAGAATTGAAGCGGGTTTGGCTCCTGCTTGTATGCATTCTTGTGTGGGGCGTATTCGCTATTTGGGAGTGATTCTTTACGATGCGGATCAAATAGAAGCCATCGCTAGTTGCGATGAAAAGGAACTTGTGGATCGACAACTTGAAATGCTTCTTGATCCTTTTGACCCGCAAGTGGTTTGCGAAGCGCAAGCCAATGGTATAGCAGACTCTACGATTAAAGCTGCGCAGAACTCACCCACCTATAAATTTGCAAAAACCTGGGGGCTTGCACTGCCATTGCATCCAGAATTTCGAACTTTGTCGATGCTTTTTTATGTGCCACCTCTTCTACCTGTAATGGCTTCCCTAAAAGAAGGAAAACAAAAAGAACAGGGACAAAAATTACATGAAGCTGCAAAGCTTTGGGATGATCATTGGCTATATGATACCTCTACTAAAGAACTTTGGGGAACTCTAGATCAAGCCCGTTTCCCACTAAAATATTTAGCAAGCCTTTTTAGTGCAGGAGATGAGAATCAAGTCAAAGCGCGGTTAAAAAAATTGATGGCTGTTCGCATGTACAGGCGGCGGAAAACGGTGGGTGATGTCACAGAAAAAAAATCAAATGAAGTCTTAAAAGATGCGGGACTCACGCAAGAGATGGCGGAAGATATTTATTATCTTACGGCTCTAGCAAAATTTGACGATCGGTTTGTGGTTCCTGCTGCTCATCGTGAACAGGCTTTAGAAATGCTTGAGTTTACGGGAGATAAAAAAGGGGCAACGGGTTTTGGTTTTAAAGAATCAACTGCTCAAAGAGGATTATAAAAATGAACCTTTCTCATTACATGCTTTTAGCAGACTTATTTGAATATCCAAAAGAAGGATACGTTGAAACTGTAAAATCAATAGAGGCGTATCTTTATAAAAATTACCCAGAGGCTTCTGAGACTCTATCTTCCTTTTCAAAATATATTTTTCAAATGAGTTTAAAAGATATTCAAGAACTTTATAGTCGGTCTTTTGATGTTCAGGCCGCCACAACGCTGGATGTGGGTTACGTGATGTTTGGTGATGACTATAAAAGAGGGGAGTTGCTCGTTAATTTAAACCGTGAACATCGTGATGTTGAAAATAATTGCGGAAGTGAACTTCCTGATCATCTTCCAAATATTCTAAAGCTTATATCCAAATTAAAAGATGAGGCATTGGTTTTGGAGTTAGTTCGAGAAATGATTGGCCCCGCACTTTTAAAAATGGTGTCTGATTTTGATCCTAAGCGGTTAGAGAATCGAGAAATTCTATATAAGAAGCACTATAAAACGGTTATTGAAATTGAGAGAGAAAAGGCCGTTATCTTTGGCTATGCTTTAGACGCTTTGTATCAAGTCCTAAAAAAAGATTTTTCACTTATTGAAAAAGCCCGACCTCAAGCAACCTCTCAATTTTTACAATTTGTTAAAAAGGAGAATGACATTGAATGCGCTCAATAATTTTTTCTTTATCGCTCTGCCCTACATGGCAATGATTGTTTTTTTGATTGGAACCATCTATCGCTATAAAACAACCGGTTTTAAGTTTTCGTCTCTTTCATCACAATTTTTAGAAAGTAAAACCCTTTTCTGGGGTGTTATTCCCTTTCATTTTGGTCTTCTGGTAGTTTTTTTGGGGCATCTTTTGGCTTTTCTGTTTCCTCAGGGGCAGCTCTTATGGAATACGCAACCCATTCGACTTATTATTTTAGAAGTCACAGCCTTTACGTTTGGTGTGAGTGTTCTCATTGGTCTTTCGGCACTCATTTGGAGACGATTTACAAACCCAAGAATTAGAGCGGTCACAAACATCATGGATACTGTGATTGAATTTTTACTACTCGGACAAGTGATTATAGGGTGTTGGATTGCCTTGGGGTATCGCTGGGGATCTTCTTGGTTTGCGGCTGATATGTCACCCTACTTATGGTCTATTTTTAAATTGAATCCTCAGATTGAAGCTATGTCTGCTATGCCTTGGGTGATTAAACTTCATGTTATTGGGGCCTTTTTAATTGTTCTTTTAATTCCTTTTACAAGGCTCATTCACTTTTTAGTGGCTCCTATCCCTTATATTTGGCGCCCTTATCAAAAAGTCATTTGGAATTGGGACAAAAAGAGAATCCGCTTTGCGGATGAACAATGGGTGCATAGGCGACCTCGCAATAACTAAGGAAGGTTTGATGCAAGTAAGAGATCTTTTTAAAATTGATAGAGAAGAAATTAGGGTGGTGCATTTTACCTGGATCGCTTTTTTTATTTCATTCTACGTGTGGTTTAACATGGCGCCACTTGCGACAACTATGTTGAAAAATGTGGGGTGGCTGACTGCTGAACACCTGAAGATTTTTGCGATTTGCAATGTTGCACTCACAATTCCAGGGCGGGTTCTTGTTGGAGCATTAGTGGACCGTTTTGGGCCGAGACTTATCTTCTCGCTACTTTTAATTACGATATCCATTCCCACATTTATATTTGCGTTTGGTAATACATTTCTTCAACTGCTTATTTCGCGTTTAGTTCTCAGTGTTATTGGTACCAGTTTTGTAATTGGTATCAGAATGGTCGCACAGTGGGTTCCTCCTAAGCATGTTGGTTTTGCTCAAGGATTTTATGCAGGCTGGGGAAACTTTGGCTCGGCCGCTGCTGCGATGACTTTGCCGTGGGTTGCGTTAACGCTTTTTGGTTCCTTTGAAGATGGCTGGCGCTATGCCATGGCCGTTAATGGGCTTGTCTGTTTGATTTACGGCATCATGTATTATTTTTTAGTACGCGATGTACCCAAAGAGGGTGTTAGTAAGCTGTTTCACTTTAGGAAAGTAGAAAAGGTTCAGCCAATGACTGTGTCTTCTTATGGGGATTTGCTCCAATATCTCATATGGTCAGCCCCCTTAATAGGAGCTTTAGGTCTTCTAGTGTGGCGCGTAGGGGGTATTGCAAAAACTCAGGACATCTATCAGTACATCTATGTTGCTTACTGGGGTTTAGTGCTTGTTTATATTGTGCACTGCTTAAAGGTATTGCATATTAACTTACCTCTTTTAAAGAAGGGTGTTGCAGAAAAAGATAAGTATGCATGGAGTAATGTAGCGGCTCTCAACACCACCTATTTTGCCAACTTTGGTGCAGAGCTTGCTGTTGTTTCTATGTTACCCATGTTTTTTGAAAAAGTTTTTACTGTGAGTCCAACAGCGGCAGGTTTGATCGCCTCCTCTTTTGCCTTTGTGAATCTGTTTGCTCGCCCTCTGGGTGGCTGGCTCTCTGATCACATGGGAAACCGAAGACGTACAATGTTGGTTTACATGTTTGGTATTATGTGTGGTTTTTTGGCTATGGGCTTTATCGGAAAATGGGGACCGATTGTCGATGGTGTTCAGACGATTATTCCTCAGTTTTCAGGAAGTTGGTGGCTCATCGTTGCCGTCGTCATTACCATTCTTTGTTCTGTGTTTGTTCAAGGAGCCGAAGGAGCGACCTTTGCTATTATTCCTATGGTTAATCGAAAGATGACAGGACAGGTTGCGGGTATGGCTGGAGCATACGGTAATGTTGGTGCTGTTTGCTACCTTGTTTTGTATTCGTTGGTTGATGACAAAACCTTTTTCTATTACGTATCAGCCGGAGCATTTTTTAGTTTCATATATTGTGCTCTATTTCTCAAGGAAAATAAAGATGCATTTGCAGAGGAGTGATAATGATGTCAGTAAATATTAAAGATTGGAATGTGGAAGATTTTAGGTTTTGGAGTTCCCAAGGAAAAAAAACAGCAATACGCAATCTTCTTATTTCAATCCCCTGCCTTCTTTTGGCCTTTGCTGTGTGGATCATGTGGAGCATCATTGTGGTTCAAATGCAAAATCTAGGATTTGTATTCCATCCAGACCCCGCCACCAACAAAGCTCTTTTATATACCCTTCCTGCGATTGCAGGACTAGCGGGAGCCACATTTCGCCTTTCAAATTCTTTTTTTATTGCTATCGGAGGAGGACGAAATGTAGTTTTTTTTACAACAGCCCTTCTTTTGATCCCTACATTCGGCACAGGCATGGCTCTTCAAAGTAAAGAAACTCCTTATATGATCTTTGCCATCCTGGCAGCTCTCTCTGGGTTTGGAGGTGGAAACTTTGCTTCTTCGATGTCCAATATTACTTTTTTCTTTCCCAAACGGCTGCAAGGAACAGCCCTGGGATTCAATGCTGGATTTGGAAATATTGGGGTTAGTGTCATGCAACTTGTCTTACCCATCACAATGGGGTTTGCTTTGTTTGGCGCTTTTGGAGGACAAGGCCTTTCCCTTCCTCAAACCATTGGAGGTAAAGAAGCTGGAACCTTGATCTTTATTCAAAACTGTGGACTGACGTGGGTTCCGATTATATTTGTCTTTGCTGTCTTGGCCTTCTTTGGAATGAACAATTTAGCAAATGCATCACCCGAAGTTCGATCCACCCCAGGAGCCTTGGCTAAAGTTTCTTATCTCCTTCTTTTAAGTGCTACCGCTTCTGCAGTGGGGCTCCTTCTCCTTCTTCAATTCAAATGGAATATGTGGGTTGTCCTTCCCATCACAATACTTTTAACTATTTTATTCATGAAATATCTTTCTCCGCACCAATTGAGAAACAATTTAGATCGCCAATTTGCTATTTTTAAAAATAAACACAATTGGATTATGACGATCCTCTATATCATGACCTTTGGATCTTTTATTGGATATTCGGCGGCCTTTCCTAAACTCATTCAAGATATTTTTGGAGTGCTCCCTGATGGCACCTTAAATCCCAACGCACCGAATCCTTTT
>CAYJUJ010000049.1:0-8811 GCA_964373325.1 uncultured bacterium | reverse complement strand
CCACCTTGATCATTAAATTCGTTAACAGCCATGGTGATTCCATTATGAGTTGAAATTCCAAATGTAGCATCAGCTCCAGTTAAAGAGCCATACTCACCAATGACAATAGTATTTTGATCAGCTTTGCGAGTACATCCAAAAAAGAGAATAAAACAGCTTAAAGTGAGAAATGTTAATTTCAACTTTTTCATGTCTACCTCCTCGTATCAAACATAACACAGCACAACAGTAAACCCATCCATAGCCATAATCAATTCATAGGACAATGGCAAGTCAAATGAAGGTATTAGTGCTATAATGAAGTTATGAAAAACAAAGGGCAAGCCATTACAGAATATGTCATGATGTTGGCTGTAGTCTTAGGACTTGTGATAGGAGCAGGACTACTTTTTAACGATAGACTCGTTGCTTTTTTTGAAGTTGTAAAACTGCACTTAAAAGAAAGTATTGTCGGGGGAGCTTTTTCATCTGAGCATATGAGACAAAATAGAGAAACCTCTGGAATAGAAAAAGAACCAGAGTCTACTAAAGTTCCTCAATACCCTATCAATTATCCTAGAAGAAGAACCACAGGTTCTTCAGAGCATAAAGAATAGTCAGTATAGATATGATTAAATTCTATACATTTTTGTTCATCTCATAAGCAAATCTATAACCTCTTAATTTTCCTTACTATTTTAAACATACACCTTAAAGGCGCATTTTTTATTTACAATTGCCGTCTTTTTATAGGCATTCCTAGATAATATTTTTATAGTTAAATATTTAGTTATTTCAAATAGTTATAAATATTAGTTAAAGTTTGGTATACATATTGCTTCACCGAATCCTGATCTGCACCAGGGTTGGGGCAAAAAGAGAGAGAGTTTCACTTAAGGGGGAAGATTTATATGAAATTAATTAACAAAGAAAGATTATGTCACCTACTTGCACGAGCTTTAGTTTTTGTTCTAGGTTCCGTTTTTTTAGCTGTATCAGTAAGGGCAGGAGTTGATGATGTCATTTCAGAAATTGAAAAAGTAGAGAAAGAAGAAGTTAAAGTAGAAAATGCAACTTATAATATTAAGATTTCTGATCTTGAAAAATCTAAAGTTAATTCTAAAATTAAGAAAGAAGCAAAAGAATCCTCTATTTTCAGTGTTTCAGTTCTGGGGGGGAAATCAGAGTTTCCTTATAAAAGTGCCTATTTAGAAAATAATTTTGCTAGCGGTGTCGGTTTAGGTATTAAACTAAGTGATGCGCTTTCTATTGAAGGTTCTTTTATGTATTCACAATTCAAATATCTTCAAGCAAGAACGGGAACTCTTATTCAATATGATAATTGGCAAACAACAGTTCGCCCTGCCGCCTTTAATATTACCTCCCAATATCGAACGGGGGCAGAAGTCAAATATCGTTTGTGGGGAAAAAGTTTTATAACACCCGTCATGGGTGGTGGGATGTCTCTTATGAGAAATTCTGATGAACTCGTTAGCTCTCAATTAGGACAATGGTATTTTAGGCATGATGCTAATACGAGTTCTGTGGCGGCACATGGATTAGTTGGTTTGGAACTTAACCTTGGGGGGCTGCGAATTGGGGGAATAGTAAAAGGATATTCTACTCTTAGGGAAGTTAACAGTGATGGTATAACAACATATAGATCTATTAGAAGCTCATCCGATCCAGCTGATTTAAGAAACCATCGTGAATTTGTGGAGTTTTTGGGTGTCGTCAGTTTTGATATATAAAGTTGCTTAAGGGAAACCTTAAGTGAAAGGCTGTGTCTTCGGGTGAAGATGCAGCTTCAGAGAGGCGGGCAGTTGATCAGGGGGGTGGCTGCCCGTTTTCTTTTCCTGCCTATTATTTATTACCTTGACAAATAGTCCATGCTGAAATTAGCTGCTGAGCTTTGGTGGTTGAGTGATGAAAAGGAAGGCATTCAAATTTAGTTTTATAATCAGAGTGTGTTTTTTCTCCCTCATTTTTTCAGAAATTGAGGCTCGAAATTATCCAGTTGATATTATTCTCGAAAAAGGAACACGAACTTACTTAAATCATATTACAGGAGCTCTTTTGAAACATGATTTTGAAGATGTACATGAGTACTCTTTAGGCTCTTTGATACTCGAACCAGAAGCAGAGCTTTATTTAAATGAATCAAGCAAACTTCTTGCGCATCATATTTACCTTCAAGAAAAATCAAAACTTCAAATTTTTGGTGGCAATACATTGAGGATTAAATGTGACATTTTTGATGCAGGCAAGCTTAAAGGTAAAAAAGATCAACTGGGTATTGTAAGCCTTGAAGCGCATCCAAGTGTTTTTTATCCTTCTTCTAAACAGTCTTTTTTTACTCCAAGAAGGGGTAGGGTGGATGCCAGTTTTAAAAATAGTAACGAGAGGCAACCTGCTCAGGCAGGCTTAAGTGGTAGAAAAGGATCGACAGGTAACAATGGTGCTCGGGCTGGAATTTTGTATCTTGAAGCACAAGAGTTTTATGGCGGATATTTTTTAGCAAAGGGTGGTTTAGGACAACAGGGAGGACGCGGTGAAGATGGAGGAGAGGGTGGGCATGGATTTAGATGTGAACATTTTATTAATCACAATCCAATTTCACCTTCTGATTTTTATCCCAGCGAATATGCTTCACTACTTAATGGACAAGATGGCGGACGTCCAGGAATGGGGGGTGATGGTGGTCGAGGGGGTGATGGTGGGCATGTTTTGATTAAAGCCAAAGAGAAGCATTTTATTCCAGGGCGTAATTATTTTTCAGAAACCGAGGGAGGTCGAGGTGGTGATGTGGGAGAAGTAGGAACTCCAGGCGCACCAGGCAATGCAGGTTATATATGGGTAAGCATACCTCGTGTTCTTGCTCAAGAAAATTTTCACTTTAATAATAAATATAATGGACGGGGCGGACAAGTACAGGCAACCCCATTTGGAAAAAGTGTGGCTGGTTCCAGTGGGCAAGCAGGGTCAGACACATTTGAACCATGAAAGTACTTATCTGTTTTATTATTATTTTTCTAGGATGTGGTCAAAAGGAAAATTTTTCTCCCAGTAAGGAAAATTCTTCTTCCAGTATGGGAACTTTAGATCTGGCCGTTGAACTGCCAGAAGATTCTTTAAGCAATAAAAATTATTTAGAAGAAATTCAAAAATACATTGTATCTTTTGAAGGCGATGGGTGGAGGAAGGAGAAAATCATTTATAGGAAAGAAGTATCATCTGAGCTTTTTACTGATATCCCCCGGGAGAGAAATGTAAAGGTTACAGTAGAAGCAATTGATTCCAAAAATAAAACTATTTTAAGTGGGAGCCAGAGTTTTGATTTTACAGCGGCAAAAGTAGGTAAAATTCCTCTTAAAGAGAAGGTAGAATAAAAATGGATAAATTTTACGTATCTTTATTATTGATGACTCTCCTTCTTATAAGTTCTTGTTCAAAAAAACCAGGTGAAACTCCTTTAATGAATACGAGTACCCAAAGACAAGATCAAAATGCACCTTCTATCGTGTTTTTTGAAACTGAAGAATTTATTCCTGAAAATGATGGACAGGGGAGAAAGCTTATCTATTCAAGTACTTCAAAAGAACCCATTGTGTTTGTAAAGTTTATACATCATTGGAAAGAAGAGCCACGCTTTCTTGATATTGCAACGCAAAAATATATCTCTAATTTACCCCATTTTAAAATCAAGGTTGAAGATAGTGATTCTAACGATTCTGATATGACTCTTTATTTTAAGTTGGTTCGCATTGGAAATACCCCATGGGAAACAGAGTGGAAAAGAGCAGAACCTATTTATGATCAAACCCATTTTCACTCGCAAATAATTCTTTCCGAAGAAAGCGTAGGAACTCACATTTGTTTAGGGGGAGAAGAGTCTTATGAGTTATGGTTAGAAGCACAAGACAAAAATGGCCACGCCTCTCGAATTTCAAAAATACCATTTAAAATTAATAACTTAAAGCAATCAATTTTCGTTGCTCCTGACTTGAATTTTCAGTCAAAACCTGATAGAAATGATAACTCCATTTGGGTTTTAAATAGAAAAGGCATTTTTACCCCTCGAGGCATTAAAAAACAGACAGAAGACGTTGCTGTTAAAAGGTTTAAGATTGCTTCAGCAGAAAGCGTTTTGCCTATTTTTTTAAAAGTTAAAGCAAAAATGGAAGTTATGTATCACTTTAAAACGTATTCAATGGATGCTTCAACCCAAAATCCAAGAGTACTTTCTGTTTTTGAAAAGTCATTTAACAAATTAAAATCCAAAATGATTTTTAGTATCCAAGATGCCGAGCGAAGAATAGAACCTTTGGCAGAAACATCTTTCGATCAGAATAGTGAAACTGCATCTTTTGAATATGAGTTAAAACCTCAAGAAACTATTTTTATCACAGTTTCTTCCAACTTTGATTATAAGCAAGAAGGGGCGCTGGACCAAATAAACCAAACTCAAGATAACCTGGCTTATCATGTTTTAGAGGTAGAACCATTTTTTGAAATAACTGCACTCCCAGTTGAATTAAATCGTTCAAACCAAGAGCAAAATGGGTTTAAAACACAATATAGGGATAGGAGCTCTTTTGTTTATGCACAAAACTTTTAAAAGATCAAAACAGAGTCGATATTATCTCATTCTTTATAGTGTTCTTATGGGAGCAGCTTGCATTGGTGGGCATTTTTTCATGACTATTATGGATGGGCACCTTGTTGAACATTGGAGCATTGGACATCTCTTACACCATCTCTTGCATGCTCTTGTTTTAGTAGCACTGACTGGTTTTTTTTAGTTCTGTACTCTAGGCAGAGAGAAAAAGAGTAGAAAAAATATGAAGCAAAAATCTTTATTCTTCATACAAATTTGAGAGCCACTGAGAATCAACTTGTTCGAGCAGCAAAACTAGCTTCTGTAGGTGAGTTAGCTGCTGGGGTTGCTCATGAGGTCATGAATCCTTTGTCATCTATTTCTAGTTATTGTCAGCTGATTCAGAGAAATCATAATAAGTTAGATGCTGAGCAAGTTATAAATTACGCTCATAATATTTCAGGTGAGATTTTTAGAGTCAGCCGAATTCTTAAAGAGGTTAAAGATTATGCAAAACCTTCAGCTTCTGACGAAGAGAAAAAAATTATCAATCCAGACCAGGTTGTTTTAGAGACCTTAGACATGCTTTTTATTGATCCTCGTTTCAAAAACATACAAATCGTTAAAGATTTAAATCAGGTCCATTTTCTGTGTACTATTTCGAAGGAGAAAATGAAACAAGTTCTTCTTAATATTTTTATTAATGCAGCAGATGCTATGCCAGAAGGCGGGGTTATGAAAGTGACCTCTCGAATTTTAAGTAATGGAAAAAAATATAGCCATTATTCACTTTCAATTCAAGATACAGGCTTAGGTATTGATAAGAAAAATTATAAACGTATTTTTGAGCCTTTCTTTACGACAAAGTGTAACGGAAATGGAACGGGGCTGGGACTTTCGGTAAGCCGTCGCATTATACAAAATTTTGGTGGTGATATTTCTTTTGAAACTGAAAAAAACAAGTGTACTACTTTTACAATTGGATTGCCAACATCCGCTCCTCTTTCTGGTCAAGAATTGGGCTTATCTTCATAGAATCTTCCTGGTTGACCTCTGACAAGAGACATGTCATTTCTCAAGTGAATGAAGTTTTTTCCAAACATTCTTGCTCTTATCATTATTGCTGTTATCACTTATTTTTTTCATCATGATGACTTTTCCTGGATATATAGAGAGTGGAAAACAAATTCCTATTACACCCATGGAATGTATGTACTTATTGCAAGTATTTTATTTGCTTTTTATCGTATTACAAAAATTGATTGGGGCCGTGTTGCAGCCAAAGGGCCATTTTGGTTTTTATCTGCCACTTTTTGGTGGCTTATTTCTGCCATTCTCTATTGGAGTGGAAAGGCTATTAATCCAGAATATATTCACCATTATTTGAGAATGCTTGCTTTCTTTTTCATGATTCGGGGGTATGTATCTTTCCTGTTAAGAGAAAGAGTAGCTAAGGGGTTTAGTTTTCCTATTTTTTATCCTGTTTTAGCAATTCCATTTCCTTTCTTTCAACAAATTTCAGCTACTTTAAGGGATGGAACCATGTACGTTTCAACATGGTTTTTTAATGCTGTTGGTATTTCATCCTATAGTAGTGAGGGGAGTCTTGTTGTAAAATCTATTGTTCTTCCCATTGATACAGCGTTTACAGGTATTGAATCTCTTATTTTACTTGTAACTTTTATTGTTTTAGTTGTTTATATTTTTGAATATAGAGACCTCATCAAGGCTCTTGTGATAGGACTTGTGACTCCGCTCGCCTTTTTAGGTTGTGTTGTACGGGTGCTTGTATTTTTATGCCTTGGGTATTTTAAAAGTGAACAATCTGCTCTTTGGTATTGGAATGCATGGTCAACGCCTCTTTTCTATATTGTTTCTTTTATTTTTATAGGTACTGCTTGGTATTTTGTCAGAAAACTTGTACGGGTTTTTCCACGTCTTAAAACTTAAGGAAATAACTAAAAAAGAGATAAGGGTTTTGGTTGGGTTGATTCTCTCTCTAAATCAGAGGGTTTGATAATACAGTTTGATATAGATTTAAGACTGTCTTTTCCTTTTTCAGAAAGGAGTACTAGCATTTTAAGAAAAGTAAGTCCTGTAAGATAACAGTCACCAAGAGAACGATGTCTTTCAACGCTTTGCTCTATTTCAAGCCTTTTGATAATGGCATCAAGATTATGCTCTCTCTCATAAAAGAAAAGAAGCTTTGAAATGAGCATGGTATCAATAAAATTGTTTTGAAAAGGTGGATAGCCAACACGCTCAAGAGTGTTCACAATAAATGAAAGATCAAACTTGGCATTTTGGGCAATAAGAAGTTTTCCACCAATAAACTGAAGGAAAGAGGGGAGAACTTCTTTAATAAGAGGGGCCTGTTCAAGGTCTTTATCCGCAATACCGCTAATTCTTTGAGCATCTTGAGGAACTGGTTTTGTGGGTTTTACAAAACTTTGAAAAGTTTCTTCAGTTACTTTGTTATTTTCAACTTTGATAGCCCCGATTTCTATGATTTCGTCGCCTCTTCTGGGGTAGAGGCCTGTGGTTTCCAAATCAACAACAACAAAACTCATTTCACACAACTTCATCTAGTTTCAGTGTAACAATATAAGAACGACAGTCAACGAACAACTTGATACTCAAAACAAATGACTGTAAGATTTGGCCATGAGTAAAAAATATCAAAATTTTATTGATGGCAAATGGTGCGATGCCACTTCAGGTAAAACTTTTGAAAATAGAAATCCCGCGAAATGGAAAGAAGTGATTGGGGTTTTTCCTTTGTCTTCTAGACAAGATGTGGATCGTGCTGTCAAAAGTGCAAAAGTAGGCTTTAAAGAGTGGTCCATCATGCCGCCTCCAGCACGCGGAGCTATTCTTAAAAAAGCTGGTGATTTGTTAACACAGAAAAAAGATGAGATTGCGCGAGAGATGACTTGTGAAATGGGAAAAGTCTTGCAAGAAACAAAAGGGGATGTTCAAGAAGCTATTGATACAGCTTATTATGCTGCTTCTGAAACGAGGAGGCTTTTTAGTTATACAGTGCCTTCTGAATTACCATCCAAATTTGCAATGTCAGTGCGAAGGCCTGTAGGGGTAGCTGCTATTATTACGCCCTGGAATTTTCCTCTTGCTGTTCCAAGTTGGAAAATATTACCTGCTTTGGCCTGTGGTAATTCTGTTATTTGGAAACCAGCGGAAGATACTCCTAAGATAGGCAATATTTTTGTTGAAATACTTTTAGAAGCGGGAGTTCCTAAAAAGGTAATTCAACTTGTTCATGGGGAAGGGCCTAGTGCAGGAGAGCCCTTGGTTAAACATCCTGATGTAAGTCTTATTTCTTTCACAGGCTCTACTGAAGTAGGAAAACTTATTGTTGCCAATGGAGGTATCAAAAAAATTTCTTTGGAAATGGGTGGAAAGAATGCTGTGATTGTGACTGAAACAGCGGATTTAGATTTAGCGCTTGAGGGAATACTGTGGGGAGCTTTTGGCACAACAGGTCAAAGATGTACAGCAACAAGTCGGTTGATTGTTCATAAAAAAGTTCATGGAGAGCTCTTAGAAAAAATTATCAAAGAGGCTAAAAAATTAAAGTTAGGGGATGGACTTAAAAATGACACAAATGTAGGGCCGCTCATTAATGAGGCGCAACTCAAAAAAGTATCTGAATATGTTTCTATTGGAAAAAAAGAAGGTGCTGCTTTAGTCTTGGGTGGGCAGGCCCATACAAAAGAGGGTTGGTTTTTTGAGCCAACTATTTTTGATAAAGTAAAACCCTCTATGAGAGTGGCTCAAGAAGAAATTTTTGGACCGGTACTTTCTGTTTTAACCTATTCTGATTTTGAAGAAGCTTTAGAGATAGCCAATAATATAGAGTACGGGCTCTCATCTTCTGTTTATACAAAGAATGTGAATGAAGCTTTTCAAGCTATTCAGAAAATTGATGCTGGTATTACCTATATCAATGCACCTACTATTGGTGCTGAAGCACATCTTCCTTTTGGAGGGGTCAAGGCTACTGGGAATGGCCACAGAGAAGGGGGCTGGACAGTTTTTGACTTTTTTACGGAGATTAAAACTGTGTATGTAGATTATAGTGGCAAACTCCAGCGCGCCCAAATCGATAATTATTGATTAGTGGTAAGCCCTTGCCCCTTAAGCCTTAACCCTATTTTTGCTCTGTTGCCACTTGCTGTTTGGGGTGTTCCAAGTTATAGTGCAATTAAGTTATGCGG
>CAYJUJ010000048.1:0-8901 GCA_964373325.1 uncultured bacterium | reverse complement strand
TCAGGGACAGCTATTTAGTGCCTAAAAAATAGCTGTCCCTGAAATGGCCTGGCCTCTTAAAGGGTGATATTTTTATTCTTTTCTTTGAAAAACTTACCTAATAGAATGCCTCCGATGAGATAAGTTAAAAGCCCTGCAATCAAGCTTATTTTTAAGTAAAGTGTAGAAGTGTATTGAAAGGTAAAGGCATGGATGAGTTTAGGAGAAAACTCTGAAAGTAAATAAAGAAGAAGAGCTATTGAAAGTGAGAGAAGAAGTGTTTTCTCACGTTTCCTAACTATCATCCAAAAAAATGACCAAAAAACAAGCATTTGTAGTATTTGAAGAAAAATAAGATAGAATAAGTCGTTAGAATCAATTTTAAATGGGGGTTGCATCCCAAAATATTTTGAGAAGAAACTGTAAATAAGAATAGGAAGAAAGAAAAAAACTAAAAATAAACACATCAATGAGAATACTATTCTTTTAGAATTCATTTTAGTTTTTATATAACCTGTTTTATTGATTCGTTCAATGAAGAATTATTCTCATTTGTGCATACAAGATTGACATTGGTAGAATAAAAAGTTAGTGATTATTTTGTAAGGCCATGAAATTACAAGATAAAATAAAAAATAAAAAAGCAAAAGTAGGGGTTGTTGGATTAGGATATGTAGGGCTTCCTTTAAGCCTTGCTTTTTTGAAAGCTGGATTTTCAGTTGTCGGAGTTGATGTAAGTCTAGAAAGAGTAGAAAGTCTCAAACGAGGTATTTCTCCTATTGCAGACACACCTTCTTCTGAATTGAAAAAATTTGTAAGTTCTGGTCAATTTAATGTGACTCATTCTTATGCAGCTCTAGAAGATGTTGAGACTGTTTCTATTTGTGTACCGACCCCACTTCGTAAAACAAGAGAGCCTGATTTATCTTTTATTGTTCAAGCGGCTTCAGAGTTGCAGAAGTGTTTACATAAAGACCAACTCATTGTTTTAGAGAGCACAACTTACCCTGGTACTACGGATGAACTAGTTCTTCCTATTTTGGAAAAATCAGGGCTTCAAGTGGGAGAAGATTTTTTTCTAGCATTTTCTCCTGAGCGTATTGATCCAGGGAATAAAGAATTTGGTCTTTTAAATACCCCTAAGGTGATAGGAGGTACAACCTCTCAGTGTTTGGAATTAGCAAGTCTTCTTTATTCTCAAATCTCGAAAGAAATTATTCCTGTTTCTTCTACAAAGGCTGCAGAAATGGTGAAGCTACTTGAAAACACGTTTCGTGCTGTCAATATCGCTTTAGTTAATGAAATTGCTCTCATGGCTCAAAAACTAGATCTTGATGTGTGGGAGATTATTGATGCTGCGGGAACAAAACCTTTTGGTTTTTTAAAATTTTATCCTGGCCCAGGCTTAGGCGGGCACTGTATACCGGTTGATCCTCAATATCTCTCATGGAAGCTCAAGACTTTAAATTATCACACCAGGTTTATTCAGTTAGCAGAAGAAATTAACTCGAGTATGCCAGAAGTTGTTGTGGAAAGAGTTGGTGAGGCTTTAAATTCTAAGTTCAAAGCCCTTAATGGTTCTAAAATATTGCTCGTAGGGGTGAGTTATAAAAAGGATGTGAGCGATCTCAGAGAGTCACCAGCTTTAGAAGTATGGAGTCTTTTGGAGAGTAAGGGCGCACGTGTTTCTTACGTAGATCCTTTTATTCCCTCTTTCTCTCATTTGGGGCAAGAAAGAAAAAGTCTTCTGTTTTCAGAAGCTCGTTTAGCCCAGTATGATTGTGTTGTGATTCTTACTAATCATAGCAGCATTGATTATGGAAAATTGGTAGAAGAGGCATCTCTTGTTGTTGATACAAGAAACGCAACAAAAGAATTTCGGAATGTAGAGCGAGTTTATAAGTTATGAATATTCTTATTACAGGAGGGGCTGGTTTTATAGGCTCTCACCTAGTAGATTTTTTATTAAATGATAAGGGCCATAAGGTTTGTGTTGTTGATGATCTTTCAACCGGTCAGAAAAGCAATCTTGCGTATCATTTAAACTCATGTTCGCGCTTTACTTTTGTAGAGGGCAATGTGTGCTCTAAAAAACTTTTAGAACCGCTTGTTAAAACTGCAGACATTGTTTTTCACTTAGCAGCAGCAGTTGGGGTTAAACTCATCGTTGAAAACCCTATTCATACTATTGAGACCAATATTTTGGGAACTCATACGCTTCTTAAATTAGCTGCTCGTTATAACAAAAAAGTTATTTTGGCATCTACTTCAGAGGTTTATGGGAAAAATACCCGTATTCCCTTTAAAGAAGATGCTGATCTAGTATTAGGGCCTACTTTTAAACATCGTTGGAGTTATGCTTGTTCAAAAGCCATTGATGAATTTTTAGCTCTCGCTTATCAAGCTGAAAATAAGATACCCGTTGTTATTGTTCGTTTTTTTAACACCATTGGGCCAAGACAAAGTGGGCAATATGGAATGGTTGTGCCTCGTTTTATTCATCAAGCGCTTCATGAAGAACCGATAACAGTCTATGACAATGGTGAACAGGCCCGTTGTTTTGGCTATGTGAAAGATGCGGTTCGTGCTATTTTTGAGCTAAGTCTTAATAAAAAAGCAGAAGGAGGTATTTTTAATGTTGGCTCAACAGAGAGAGTGACTATTAATCATCTAGCAGGCCTTGTTAAAAAATTAGCGAGCTCTTCTTCAGAGATCCTCTATATTCCTTATGATAAGGTGTATGGATCTGGATTTGAGGATATTCAAGACCGCATCCCTGACACCAGTGCTTTAAAAAATATGATCGGTTGGGCCCCTAAAACATCTTTAGAGTCTATTGTTCATGAAATGATCCTCTATGAAAAAGGGCGGATTTGAGTGTTGTCTCAACTTTTTAAAATAGGATGCCTTGCTTTTGGGGGGAGCGTTATTGTCACTCCGTTTATTATTTTTCTAGCTAAAAAATTTAAAATTGTTTCAAAAGCCCAAAATGATCGGTGGAGTATAGAGAAAAAACCTCTTTTAGGGGGTATTGCATTTTGGTTTATTTTTATTGTGTGTTCTCTTTTGTTTCTAAATCTTTCAAGGGAAATTCTTTTTTTACTTGTCTGTTCTACAATGATTTTTCTTCTTGGCCTTATTGATGAGATTTTTCATTTGAATCCGCATATTAAGCTTGTGGTTCAAGTGATATGTGCAAGTCTTATTATTAAGGCAGGTTATATAGCAAACTTAGGTGGACTTCCTTTCGTTGCTTCACTCATAACTATTATCTGGATTGTGGGGCTTACTAATTCCTTTAATCTTCTGGACAATATGGATGGTTTGGCAGGAGGGATTGTTGCTATTGTTTCGTTTATCTTTTGTATTATTTTTCTAAAATCACAGCTTTACAATATGGCTTTGATGTCAGTGATTTTAGGAGGAAGTGCTTTAGGTTTTTTGGTTTTTAACTTCTATCCCTCAAAAATTTTTATGGGGGATTCTGGCAGTCTTTTTTTGGGTTTTTTAACAAGTATTTTTGCAATAGAAGCAACACGACTTCCATCGTCTCCTCACGTGGCGGGTATTATTGTTCCACTTCTCATATTAGCGGTTCCTCTTTTTGATACCTTTTTTGTAATGGTGACTCGATTTTTGCGTGGTATTCCTCTTATGCAAGGGGGAAGAGATCATATTTCTCATCATTTGATGACTTTAGGGTTGACTCAAAGAAGCACAGCTTTAACACTTTATGGTATTGTTGCTCTCTGTGGATTTTTAGCTTTAATGAGAGATCATTTTTCTCCTCTCGTTACATTTGCTATTACATGTTCTTTTGCTGTTGTTTTTTACTACATGGGAAGTTTTCTTTTCCAACGGGTTCAAGAGAGTTTTTTAAAGAAAACTCATAACAAAAATTCTGTGAGTTTAAGAAGAGTAGTTGAGATTGGATGTGATCTTATCCTTGTAAGTTGTAGTTTTTATGTTGTTTTTTACTTGCATTACGAAGGCGTGTTAACTGAGAAACAATCTTCTTTTCTTTATCATTTTTTTCCGTGGGTTATCGCCGTGCGATTACTTTTCTTTATTTTTATTGGTTTATATGAAGGAATTTGGAGATACATGGGATTTAACGATGTTTTTTCGATTTTAAAAGGAGGGCTAGGTGGAACTTTAGCACTTCTTTTTATCTATTATATTCGTTATAAATCTTTTCACTCGAGTGTTTCAGCAGTGATTTTCTTTTTTGAGTTCGTACTTACTTTCTTTTTAATCGCAGGAAGTCGATGCGGATGGCGAATATTGTGGAAAGCCATTGGTTCTCTTCAAAAAGCAAAGGTGAGAACACTTATTATAGGAACAGAGTTTCAAGCTATGATGGCATTAGAAAACTTAAGACAACTTAAAAATAATATTCATGTTTTGGGTTTTTTATCACCAGATGAAACAAAGAAGGGGGTTAGAATTCAAGGATATCCAGTGGTTGGCAATGTTAATGATTTTTCTGATTTTTTATATGATGTTAAAGTGGATCAAGTGATATGGGCTCAGAGGCCTTTTGATAAGGTGTCTTATAATACTATTAAGAATCAATGTGCTCAGAAAAATATTGCTTTCAAAAAATATATATCAAAAGTAGTAAATATTACGGCTCAGGTTTAAGATCATGGGAGTTCAAAGGTTTTTAAATATTATTGAACAGTTTTCAAATAAGTCACTCATTGTTTTGGGCGATATTATTCTTGATGAATATATTTGGGGTGATGTTGAGAGAATATGTCCTGAAGCGCCCGTACCCGTTGTAAATATAACAAGTAGAAGTTTTGTTTTGGGTGGAGCTGCCAACGTTGTAGATAATGTTAGATCCTTGGGTGGGCGGGGAAGCCTTTGTGGAGTTGTTGGAGGTGATGAAGCTGGGCAAAAAATTCTTCACTTACTTAAGTCCAGTGGGATCAATATGGATGGGGTAGCTCTTGAAAGTAAAAGACCTACAACTCAAAAGAGTCGAGTTATTGCTAGAAAGCAACAAGTTGTTCGGTTTGACCTAGAGGAGACCAAAGATATTGACTGTGAGAGCCAAGAAAAGATTTTTAGTTTTTTACAATCACATGTAAACTTTTGTGATGCTATTATTATTTCTGACTATGCAAAAGGGGTCGTAACTCATAATTTTTTACAAGAGATTGTTTCTTTGTGTCGCAAACACGGAAAGATGATTATTGCAGATCCTAAGAGGCAAGATTTTTTATTTTATAAAGGGGTGACCATGCTTACCCCCAATAAGAAAGAAGCTTGGGAGTTTGCAAAAAAATGTGACGTTCCTCCTGAGTTAGAAAAGGTAGGAAGTTTTATTATGGAAAAAATGAAGAGCGAAAAACTTGTGATTACTCTTGGAGAAGAGGGTATAGCTATTTTTGATAAAGAAAAAGGAATTCAAAAAATTCCAACTGTAGCTCGGCAAGTTTTTGAGGTTAGTGGTGCAGGGGATGCAGTCATTAGCTCTTTAACTCTAGCGCTTACGAGTGGAGCTACATTAGAAGAAGCGGCTTTGATCGCAAACCATGCTGCGGGTGTTGTTGTTGGAAAGGTCGGTACTGCGACTGTGACCCCTACTGAACTCAAAGAAAGTCTAAGTGGAATTTCATGAGTCATCCACATTCCTTTGAATGTATAAAATTAGTTGTTGGGTGTCTCTTTAAAGATCATCATTGTTTTAGCACAGCTCAAAAAGATCTTAAAGAGAAATTTGGGAACATTGATTTTAAGTCTCCTCTCTTTCCTTTTGATTTTACATCTTACTATGAGGGGGAAATGGGGCGAAACTTATGGCGCGCCTGGATAGGGTTTGAGAGACTAGTAAAACCTTCAGAGATTCCAGCTATCAAGACTTATTGTTATGAGGTTGAAAAAAAACTCATATTGGGAGAAAAAAGGCAAATTAATCTTGATCCTGGATTTTTAAGCTTTCATAATTTTATTCTCACCTCTTTTAAAAATTTTACACATCGGATTCCATTAGAGAAAGGAGTTTATGCAGACTTGACCCTTGTTTATAACGAAAAAGAAGGGTTTAAAAAGCTTCCTTGGACATATCCTGATTACAATACACAGTCTTTTTTAAAATTCTTGTGTGAGATTCGTAAAAAGTATAAGATGCAGATGAGCAATTTAAAAATTGCTCATCTGCATCCCGAACTAAAGTGAGAGGATCTTATAGAAAGATGAAAGCAAAACTGGGTCAAATTAAATTGATATTGTTGGATGTTGATGGCGTTTTAACGGACGGGCGTATTATTAAAGGATCCAATGGCTTTGAGGTTATGGAGTTTCACGTTCATGATGGAGTGGGAATACAATTGGCTAAAGAAGCTGGGTATATTATAGGCATCATTTCTGGGAGAGATTCTCCAATCATTCATGATCGGGGAAAATATTTAGGGATTCACGAAATTTACACAAATGCTTTTCACAAACTGAAGCCATATCTAGAGATTCTACGGAAACATGGTCTTCGCGATGAAGAGGTGTGTTATATGGGCGATGAGCTACTAGATCTTCCTCTCTTAGAGCGGGTTGGTTTTTCGGTAGCAGTTTCTGATGCCATTTCTGATGTTAAATCTAAGGTTCATTATGTGACAAAAGCAAGAGGTGGACATGGAGCTGTGAGAGAAGTGATTGATCTTATCCTCAATAAAACCGGTAAAAAGAAGCCCCTCTTAAAAAAGATATTGAGATATACTTGAAAGTAGTTGGTGTTATACCTGCCAGGATTGGCTCAACCCGCTTTCCTAGAAAGCCTCTTTATCCTATTCTAGGCAAACCCTTAATTCAGTGGGTTTATGAAGGAGCCCAAAAATATCCTCATTTTTCGGATTTGTTGGTTGCTACAGACAGTCTTGAAATAACATCTACTGTAGAAGGTTTTGGGGGAAGGGCTATTCTTACTTCTCCCGACCATGCTTCTGGGACGCTGCGAGTGTATGAAGTAGCAAAAAACCTCAATGCAGATGTTATTGTGAATATTCAAGGGGATGAGCCTCTTATTGATGATAAGGTTTTAAGTCGACTCATTTCCCCATTTGAGAAGGACTTCAAAGTTGCTGTTACAACCTTGAAAAGAAAATTTGATACAACTGAAGAGCTCTTTTCTCCTCATCAGGTTAAAGTTGTTGTGAACAAAAGAGAAGAAGCCTTATTTTTCTCAAGAAGTATACCTACACTTTCTTGTTCCTCCTCTTTTTGTAGTGATAAAATCATAGGAAATTTTGAAAATTATATTTCTGTTTTTCACCATGTAGGTCTTTACGCTTTTAGATATCAGGCGTTACAAGATTATGTTGCCATGAAAAAAACATTTTTAGAAGAAGAGGAGAAATTAGAGCAACTCCGAATTTGTGATGGGACTTTTAGAATTCTTGTACCGACTATTCGAAAGAAGATGATAGGTGTGGATACTAAGGAAGATGTTACAAAGGTAGAAAATATTTTAGGGAAAAGTGATAAGTGGTAAGTTATGCACCAAATTTTACCTCGTTCTGAAATAAATGGCGTATTTCAAGTTCCGGGGGATAAATCTATTTCTCATAGAGCCCTTTTACTAGCAACTCTTGCGAAAGGTAAATCTATTATAAAAAACTTGAATCCTGGTTTAGATGTCATGGCAACCCTTTCTTATTTAAAAAAGAGCCATATTCCCTATGAAATGCTTCACGATGAAATTCATATTTATGGGCAGGGGGGAGGTTCCACCACACCTAAAAGTTTTGATTGTGGTAATTCAGGCACAACTCTTTCTTTACTCATGGGAGTTGTAAAGGGTGAGATAACTTTTTCTGGAGATGAAAGTTTAAAAAGCCGCTCCTTTCAAAACAAGATAGAAGTTCTTAAAAGCCTAGGGTATTCTTTTACCTTTTTTGACAAGCCATTTCATGTGCCATTTAAGATGACCCCTTCTTTTTCTTTACCAGAGAAGTTTTATTATGAGATGCCAATTGCAAGTGCCCAGTTAAAATCAATGCTTTTGTTATTATTTACTCGATACAATAAAGAATTGCATTTGACTGAAAAATTTCCAACACGAGATCACACAGAAAGACTTTTAAAAAAAATGACGGCTACGAATCGTCATCCAGGGGATCCATATTCCCCTCTTAAACTAACCATTCCAGGAGACTTTTCTTTGGCTGCCTATTTTATAACAGCAGCTCTTTTAGCCCGTAAAGCTCATATTGTTATTAAGGATGTAAATTTAAACCCAACCCGTCTTGGTTTTTATAAGATCGTTAAGAAAATGGGAGGAAAAATAAGTCTCAAGTATAAAAATAGAGGTGGGGAGCCTATTGGAGATATTGAAGTTTTTTCATCAAATCTTAAAGGGATAACAGTACCTAAGGAGCTTATTCCCTCTCTTATTGATGAACTACCCTGCTTAGCTTTGTTAGCTTTAAAGACAAAGGGAAAAACAATAGTTACCGGCGCAATGAGGCTTCGTAATAAAGAGTGTGATAGAATTAAGGCTATTTATGAAAACCTTAAAATATGTGGAGCTGATATTAAAGAGTTAGATGATGGCTTTATCATTAAAGGCAATAAACCTCTTAAAATAAATGAATGTTTAAAAAGCTTTCAAGATCATAGGATAGTTATGATGTTAAGTCTTTTTTCATTTATTTATAAGTACCCTTTTTATATTGATGATATAAAATGGACTCAAATATCATATCCTTCTTTTTTTAAGGAACTACATGATTATTGCAATTGATGGACCAGCAGGAGTTGGTAAGACAACAGTAAGTGCTCTTTTAGCGAAGAAACTAGGTTTCCTTTATCTAGAATCTGGTGCTCTTTATAGAGCTTTAGCTTTAAAGATTTTAAGATTGGGTAAGAACAACACTCTTTCCATATCTGAAATTTTAAAAAATACACGTATTGATATTGTTA
>CAYJUJ010000047.1:4941-9225 GCA_964373325.1 uncultured bacterium | reverse complement strand
AATTTGGCAGTTAACATCCTTCTCATAAGTACAAATTTCCAAAGCAAGAACCCATTAGTAAAAATTGAAAGTAACTGCTCAAACTCTTTAGAGGGCCACCTTATCAATTGAAAATATCTGTGATTACGCCAGTTATCACACTTTTGACGTATTCTTGTACATCAGGATGAACTTGAGGTTTGCTAATCGTTCCAGAAATATCCATGTAGATAGGAAATCCATAACCTTTTTCTTTAAATGCATATTTACCTTTATAGTTAATTCTTGTATCCAGATTAAAATCCCCCGTGAGCGTTACAAAATAATCTCTGGCATCAAGCAAAAGATTTTCAGTTGTCACCGCTCCTTTGAGTAATTCAAAATTTCCCGTAAGCGAATCAAAGTTACCTGAAAGATCAAGATCAGGAGGTACCTTGGCTCCAAATATTCTTAGTGTATCTAACACAGAGGATATCAGATTTAGTTTTGAAAATTTTCCATTCGTAACAATGAGTTTTCCACTCCCTAGTGCATTTCTTTTAAAGCTATCCCAAGTTAAACTCTCCCCCCTAAGCACACAGTGAGTTGAAAAAGAGCCCTGAATATCCTCTGCTAATTGTGGGTTTTTAACGGTAAGCAGCTGTCCAATATCTAAGTTAGCAACAGCGCCTTCAAATGTATAAGATGGATTTTGAAAATACACAGTACTCTTGGCTGCAATTTTGCCATCATACATCTTCATATCAAATTGACTTAGTTGAAACATAAGGTTTTTAAATAAAATAGAAGCAGAAAAATCGGAGAAACCATATTGACTAAAAGTGCCTTTTTTAAAATTAAGTTTTCCAGTCAATTGTAAGTCTTTAAAAAAGGGGCTCGTTTTAATAAGATCAACTATATTTTGTGGTCCCCGCGAAGGCAGGGATTGCCCCTCTTGTTTAGCAGCCAGGGTTTTAGAAGCCTGAGGGAATAATTCATCAAAGTTAAAATTTTGAGACACGACCGAAACTGTACCATGAGGTTTTCCAAACCCCATGCTCCCATAAACAGTCATATCGGTAGAGCCCGCTTTTAATGAAACATTCTTGAATGAAACACTTTCACCCTCAATAGAAATAGCACCAGCTACCTTTTCAACCCTAGGCTTAATAGCATCTACTTTAAACGAAACATCTTTGAGGGTGAGCGCTTGATTGATACTTACTTTTGCTTGGGACGCAGCATGGCTTAAACTGCCATCTAAACTTATTTGACCACGCCCATCCACCTTTTTTAAAAATGGTATAGCTCCTTGTAATGAAGATATGTCAGGAACATTGGCTGTCACTTTAAAATCAAAAATATTTTGAGACAGATCTTTCAAAGTTCCTGAAATTTTAAAGGGTATATTTAAAAATGTTAAAGTGCCCTCTGAAATAACGGTTTCTTGAGCTTCGGGCCTTGCCACTACTTTTAGATTCATTGGCATTCCCTTTTCTTTATTAAAAATATCGCGGTATTTCATTTTTGCAGCTGTTAAAACAAGAAATGCACTAACAGACTTTAATTGAGTGTGATTTTTCTCCATAGAAACTTGTATGTCTGCATCAAACTGAACAGGCCCCTCTGCATACACTTCTTTTATAATTTCTTTTCCTTTTGGTATATCTGCTTCAATTTTTTTAAGACGCGCTTCGATATCAACTTGAGGTAGCAACGAACTTCCTTGAAGTGAAGCCTTCACTTGTACATGTCCCTCTCTAAATCCAAAACTTTGAAGTTTTGGACTTAAATCCTGAACCCCTTCTATAAGAGATTCTGTTGTTTCAAAATGAAGATTCATATTCTTGGCGCTATAAATACCCTTTCCTCGAATCTCTATTTGAGGGAAAATAATCTGTGACTCTATTTTCCATTCATTCTCTTTGTAAGAAACCCCTGATTGTATATGCAGCTCTCCATTTCTTTTTTTATGAAAAAAATCTTTATACGTAATTTCACTCTCTTTTAAATTTGCATTTATTTTTCCTTCTAACTGGGAAAGCTGAAAATCTTCCATAACAAACTGTGCCACCCCCCCAGCATCATATTGACCTAAAATTTGGATGTCTTTTTTGAATGCCAATGGAATTTTTTGGATATCACCTTTTAGATTTTGAAATGTAACATCACTGACAAGTTTATTATCCTTAAGAGAAAAAACAGTTGGGTTAAGAAGCCCCTGAGAAATACCCACCTCAGAAATAGCCGGAAAAAAAGTTTTCAAAGTTTTAAGATCTATAGCAGAAGTCTGGATTTCTAAAGTTTTTTCCCCCTGGGTAGTTATTTTGCCCTCTTTAAGGAGCGTTAACGTCCAAAGATCAAGGGTGGAATGAAACTCTTTGATAAAAAAACCACTTTCCTTATGATATTGAAAAGCTCCTTGAACTAAAAAAGATATATTTTTATTTTTTAAGAAAATGGGGGAAATGTCATTCCCGCGACGGCGGGAATCTATCTTAGAAGAAATAATTTTAATTCCAGCGGCAGATAAATTAAATTCTCCACTTCCCCTCCATTCCTGAATACTTTGATCCATTAGAGAAAACTCATGCTGGCCGTTAACGACAATGCGATCTTCAATGCTTACATAATCAGCTATACTAGGAGGAATAAGGGAAAGCTCCTTAACTACAAAAGAGGCTTTTCTTTCTTGCCATGCATCTCCTGAAATACTTAGCTTTGCCTGAACATTGCCACTCACATGATGCTGCCTCAGCACACCAAAAAAACTATGAAACCTAGCTGTATCAAAAGGGCTTGTTTCAAACTCAATCAATCGAGGACGAAATTTTCCCTGGATAAAAAGCTCAAGTAATTTTGCTTGAAATTCTCCACCAAAAGTATTTTTACCCTTATCATAGTCAAGTACCGTATCAATATGAAAGTTTTGATTGATATCTTTTTGGAAAACATCTTCTTTAATGGAAAATTTCATCTGAGTAAAATCATGATGAGCTTTAAAATTAAAATGAAGTGGATTTAGAGAAAAAAGGGTTGCTTTACCAAAAGAGGAAAAATCACCTTGAACTGTTGTTACATCCCATTTGAAGGGGGTCAGATGTGTTTTAACAAAAAAATCCATTGGCTGACCAGATGATGCTTTTTTTAAACTGATATTTACATTTTGCAGTTCTGTTTCTGTATTTTTAGGCTCATGGCGAAACTTAATATGACCTTCCCCTACCTTTAAATCGTAAACAGAACTTGCAAGAAGTTTATAAATAAACCCTTTTTTAGTGACTCCGTCATTCTCGGCTTGATCTGGAATCGGTTTAATAATTTTAGTAAGATTAACAAGTCCATCTTGCTCAACAACGGCCAACACCTCTGGTTTTGAAAAATAAATCGTCCATGAAGGACGCAAACGAAATAAAGAAAGTACAGAAAGTTTAATAGAAAGCTCGGGCAGTGAAATGAGGGTTTTATCACCCTCTTTAACAGTAATGTCTTGTATTCTGAGTCCTATACCTTCAAGGGTATAAAGCTCAAATTTCCCAAGGCTTACCTGTGCTATCAGTTTTTGAGCCACAAGAGCCTCAACCCTGGGTTTCCACCGGTTAGGATCAATGAGTACCTTTGCAAGAAGTAAAATAGAACCAAAAGCTACGAAAAAAATCGCACTATAAATGCAGCTCTTCCAAACAATTGGTTTTTTAAAAAATTCTGCCACCATCTCAATACCTTATCGTCAGATTAAGGACAGTCCTTGAAGGGACTGTCCTTAGAGTTAGCACTTTTCCTGTTCACTCCGTAAACAAACAAAAAATCAAGTTATTTCAATTGCTTGCCCTCTGTTTCTGGTTATTCCTTAATACAGCTGTTAAAAATCAAAACTTTTTTATGCTTCAGGGCGTAAAAAACCATAGTAATTCCAATATGTTAAAAATGGCACCTGATTTGAATAATATAAGTTTAGTAGAGTTGTGTACCTACAAGTGGAGTTGTGGTTGTGAAAAAAGTAGCTCTTGCTGTTGGAATCTTTTGTGCTTTGTGGACATCTTATAAATTTGGTCTTCAAAAGGGCCAAAAGTCTACTGAAATCTCAGCAGCCAAAACATGTCCTCTTCCACCAGCTAGTGAAAAACCGCAAAATTTAAACATAGATCAAAAAGAAGAAAGCTCCGATCCAGAAAATATTTTACCTCAAAAACCAGATGATTCCTCTTCTCTTCCCCAAGAAATAGAAGAAAAACAAGACCATTATGGTACAACCCATGCTCCCGAGACCCCAGATTCAGAGGCCAGGCCATTTCAGGGACAGCTCCTTACAAGAGGAGCTGTCCC
>CAYJUJ010000047.1:1587-4841 GCA_964373325.1 uncultured bacterium | reverse complement strand
ATGACAATACTTGCGCGAAGTATTACAACCATCGTATACTCAACGCATGTCTTTTGAGTTTCAAATCTGCAAACGCTTTTTGCTTCAACAAAAAAATAAAGGTTATCTTTCATTCCTCACTTTCATTTCTCTTCTAGGTGTTACCATCGGTGTTGGGGCACTCCTTGTTATCCTTTCAGTCATGAATGGTTTTACAACCCACCTTGAAAATAACCTCATCGAAAGCCACTCTCATATTCTCATTCAAAAAAAGGACCACACCCCATTTAAATCAGATAACGAAATAGTGGAAAAAATAAAATCATTCAGGCAAGTTTTGGGTATTTCACCCTTTATGAGCCAAGAGATGATTATTTCAACGGAAACGGGCAATATAGGCACACAACTTAAAGCCATTGACCCTAAAAATATCGATCAAGTGTCACGGTTTTCACGCCACCTTGAGTCTCTTTCACGGTTTGTGGAAAAAAAACCAACGTTAGAGGACCTCTCTAAAAATCCACAATCCATTATTCTTGGAAGTGAGCTAGCCCGTCGTCTTAAACTCTTAGAAAAAGAAAGGATAAAAATAATTTCTCCATATTCCACAATGGGGCCTTTGGGATCCATCCCAAAAACAAAAGAATTTGAAGTTCTTGGCGTTTTAAAAACTGGTATCTTTGAAATCGACTCTCAATATAGTTATATTCTTTTAAACGAAGGCCAAAAGTTTTTAGACGATATCAACACCATCAGCGGCTTTGAAGTTAAATTAAAAAATCCATATGATGCTGATTTAATTTCAAATAAAATAGAAAAGGACCTTGGAATAGAGTTTGAAGCCCTTGATTGGAAGAAACGGCATGAAAGTCTTTTTTGGGCGTTTAAACTTGAAAAAATAGCCATGTTTGTAGTTCTTTGTTTTGTCATCATGATTGCATCCTTTAGTATTATAGCCACCCTTTTTATGATGATTACTGATAAACAAAAACAAATTTCTATTCTTCAAGCGCTTGGAGCGGCGCCTTCAAGTATTACAAAAATTTTTACCTACCAAAGTCTATTTATTAGTAGTGTGGGAACAGTTTTAGGACTTGCTTCAGGAACGATTATTTGTCTTATCATAAAACACACTGATTATTTACGTATGCCAGATATTTATTATGATCAAAGAGTTCCTGTTATTATGAAATCTTTTTACTTTATAAGTATTGCAATCGTATCTCTCGTGATTTCATTTTTTATAAGCAGGCTTGTTGCTAAGCGGGCTTCTCAAATAACCCCACTTGATGGCATTCGATATGTGAAACGATGAACCATGCCTTTTAAAATAAAAGACCATACCGCAGATATTGCCCTTGAAATCAAAGCAAAAACACTGCCACAACTTTTTGAAGAAGCAGGCTTTGGATATCTTTTTCTACTTATTGAAAACCAAAAGTGCATACCTCGAGAATTTAAAACTCTTAAAGTTGAAGGTGAAAATACTGAAGATCTACTCGTTAGTTTTCTCTCACAACTTTCTTTTATTTTTGAAACAAAGAAAAAAATCCCCTGCTCTTTTGAAGCAATAAGACTAAAAGAAAAAAGTCTAACTGCCAAAGTGGGGCTTACTCCCTATCATCCCAAAAAACATATCATTCAGCATGATATTAAGGCTATTACTTATCACCAATTGAACATTGAAAAGACAAAGGGTGGATTTCAGGTTACAATTATCTTTGATATTTAAAAAATGTCCGCTTCTTGTCATCCTGAGCGGAGCGAAGGATCTCAAAAAAAAATGAACATCAAATTAGAAAAAATCACGGATTGCATTTGGGAAATTCCAAAAACTGGGCAAATGCGTGTTCCAGGCCGCATCTTTGCCAGCGAAAAACTCATAAAAGATATTAAAGACGATAAGTCGTTAGAACAAGTTGTAAACGTTGCCCATCTACCAGGAATTCAAAAATACTCTATCGCCATGCCAGACATTCATTGGGGTTATGGGTTTCCGATTGGTGGTGTAGCTGCCATGGATGTAAAAAATGGTGTTATTTCTCCTGGCGGCATAGGTTTTGACATCAACTGCATCCATCCTGATACAAAAGTTCAGCTAGAAACAGGAACTTGGTTAAAAGCAAAAGATCTTGTTAAACAATGGTCTCATCACAAAGCACTTCATATAATAAAAAAAATTAAAAAACTGACTTCATCACGAATGATTCATTATCTATCCAGATGGGAAAACAACTATCTCTACCAAATCCAAACAAAATGTGGTTTTACAATTAAGGTCACAGGAGACCATCCCCTTTTAAACTCAGAGAATCAAATGATAGAGGCCAAAAATCTTCATATTGGTGAATCTCTTGTTTTGAAGCCCTTTGAGGGGTTACCCTATGAAGAGCCCCTCAATGAACCCCTCATCACCAAGGAAAAGATAATAGAGTGTTTTAAAAAATTAGACTTACCTAATCGAGGTAACTCTTGGAACCAAATTATAAATTGGTTTGAGCAAAGGGGCTTACTCACTCTAACAACCCAGTCTCCTCAAGTCTCAATATTGCTAAAAATAATCGGGTTTCTCTTTGGAGATGGAACAATGAATTTTGTAGGAAAAGAACGTAAAGGGCTTGCTTCCTTTTATGGACGAAAAGAGGATCTTGAAATATTAAAAAAAGATCTCTCCACTATAGGGATTCCTAGTCAAATTCATTCTCGCAAAAGATTTCATCAAATCACAGGACATTATGGTTTAAGTAAGTTTCAATTTAACGAAATCAGGTTACAAATTGGATGTCGAGCCTTTGTTATTCTTATGCATCTTTTAGGTGTTCCTTTAGGAAACAAAACATATCAAAACATCTTTGTACCTGATTGGATTCAAAAAGCTCCCCCATGGCAAAAAAGGCTTTTTTTGGCAGCATACTTTGGATCAGAATTGTCTACCCCCTCTACACTTAACAAATATAATTTCTATTTACCGACATTAAATATGAATAAATCCCTAAAGTTAAGGAAAAATGGTTTCGATTTTTTAAACCAAATCCGGTCGCTTTTATTGAAACTTGATATTCAATGCACCTCAATTATAGAAGTACCAAAACTGGGAATTAAGAAAAAAACAACGGGTTTTCGTTTTCATATCTATTCAACGCCTGATAATTTAATACGGTTTTTTAGAACTATCGGTTTTGAGCACCATTTGGAAAAACAAAAATTGGCCAACCTTGCACTTGCCTATCTTCAATATAAAAACCAAATTCAGAGTTTAAGAAAGGAAGTTCGAG
>CAYJUJ010000047.1:0-1487 GCA_964373325.1 uncultured bacterium | reverse complement strand
TAGGTGTGGGTCAGTTAGCTCAAGAATTTTCATCGCCCTATACACCTGTTCAATTTATTGAACATTCCGTATGGTCAGAAGGCCGAGCTGAACCAAGAATTGCTTTTAATTTTCCATCTTTCCAGGAGTTTATTAAAAAACATTCTTATGGAAAAGATTGTTTTATGGTAGATGAAATTTCTGAGATTAAAAAAGTTACTTATGAGGGATGGGTATATGACTTAACTATAGATCATCCTGATCACAACTTTATTGCAAATCAATTTGTAGTTTCAAACTGTGGTGTCAGGCTCTTAACCACCCCTCTTATTCAAAGCGATGTTCAAGATAAAATCAAAGATCTTGTAGTACAATTATTCAAAAATATTCCAAGTGGAGTTGGATCCCGTGGTTTTCACAGGTTTTCAAAAGAAGAGCTTAAAAAAATCACTAAAAAAGGAGCAAGATGGGCCATCGAACATGGATTTGGAGTGCAAGAAGATCTAGCTCATATCGAAGAAGAAGGCTGTCTCGAATCGGCTGCTCCAGAATTATTAAGTGACCACGCCTTAGAACGGGGAAAAGATCAACTTGGAACTCTTGGGTCTGGAAACCATTTTTTAGAAATCGGTGTTGTTCAAGACATTTATCGTCCTCACATTGCAGAGGCCTTTGGCCTTTTTAAAGATCAAATAACAATTATGATTCACAGTGGTTCAAGGGGGCTTGGACACCAAGTGTGTACGGACTATCTTCACACCATGCAAAAGGCTCTTCAAAAATATAAAATAAGTGTTCCAGATAGGCAGCTTGCCTGTGCCCCTATTTCCTCACAAGAGGGGCAAGATTATTTAGGCTCCATGGCGGCGGCGGCTAACTTTGCCTGGGCTAATCGGCAACTCATGATGCATAGGGCTCGCGATGTAATGCAGCGACTTTTTGGTATTAGTTTTGAAGAAATGGTTCTTCTCTTTGATGTGTGCCACAACATTGCAAAATTTGAAGAATACGAAATTGACGGGCAGATGAAAAAACTGTGTGTACATCGCAAGGGTGCCACTCGCGCCTTTGCACCCCATCATCCAAAAACGCCTAAAGCCTACCAAGAAACAGGACAACCGGTCATTGTTCCTGGCGATATGGGCCGTTATTCCTTCGTCTTAGTTGGAACAGAAAAAGCCATGCACGAAACTTTTGGAAGTAGTTGCCATGGTGCTGGCCGAATGATGTCTCGAACACAAGCTTTAAGAGAAGCACGAGGTAGAGCGCTCTACAGAGAACTTGAGGATCAAGGTGTTTATGTCATGTCCAAAGGGCAACGCACTCTTGCTGAAGAAATGCCCGCTGCTTATAAAGACGTTGCAAGCGTTGTGGATTCTATGGATGCTGAAGGCATCACCCTCAAAGTCGCTAAAATAAAACCCATTGGATGTATAAAAGGTTAAATAGGAAGTTGCAATGGATAAAAGTGGTAAGTGAAAAGGGTTAAGTGGCAAGTGAAAGTAAGA
>CAYJUJ010000046.1:7702-9246 GCA_964373325.1 uncultured bacterium | reverse complement strand
ATCAATATGTTGAGAAGTTGGGAACAACCCCAACTAAGCCTAAAAAACCCAAAAAGCCTAAAAAGCCTAAAGGACGTTTTTGAAGTTAAATTGTTTCTAAACTAGGGTGGGCGAGGCATTGGCCTCACCCACCAATCCAAAACATTGTCTTTACTCATATTAATTCTTAGTCTTTAAGGATTTCTAAGGAGTTGTTTCCCTCAAGATAAATGTGAAGTTGATCGCCGGGGTGGATTCTTCGGTGGTTGATATCATTCCAAGCTAGGATGTCGTTTATACTTACATTATATTGTTTAGAAATCTGCCAAATCGTATCTCCATTATTGACGGTGTAAGTAACTTTTTTCTTATTCTGGGTGTTATCCACCTGGGTTACCTGAGGACGTTTTAAGGGCTTTCTTCTGATTTGCTGAACGACTTCCCCATCGCTTTTTACTGGAATCATAAGTACTTGCCCAGCTCGAAGAATTTTAGATTTAAGGTTATTCACACTTTGAATTTGATCTATAGAAATACCATAAGCTCGTGATACAACCCAAAGACTTTCTCCAGAACGAACTTTGTGTTGATGAAAATCCATTTTCGTGAGTTTAGGTAGAGAATCAAGCTCTGCTAATAAAGTTTCTCTTTTACCTTCAGGAACTCTTAAAGTGTAGGAGTCAGCATTCATAGGTGTTGACCATTGTTTGATTTCAGGATTGAGTTTTTTAAGTTCATCATAAGAAATATCTAATTTCTGAGCAACAGTTCTTAAATCTACAGGCTTAGAGAGAGTAACTTCTTCTACTTCCCATGGATCTTCATAGTTAAGATCATCAAACCCATATTCTTTTGGGTTTTTGGCAATGATCATAGCTGCAATAAATTTAGGAATATAATCTTTTGTTTCTCTTCTTAAATATCTATATTTGGACATCTCCCAAAAGTTATCTGTTTTATATTTTTTCATAGCCCGCATAATTTTACCTTCCCCAGCATTATAAGCGGGTATAGCTAAATACCAGGAGCCAAATATGTTATAGAGGTCTTTAAGATACAGTGCTGCAGCATAGGTGGATTTAACAGGATCGCGCCGCTCATCAACCCACCAATCTGCTTTGAGTCCATAACGTTTGCCTGTAAACTTCATAAACTGCCAAATACCAGTGGCTCTTGCTCTTGAATAAGCATAGGAATTAAAACCGCTTTCAATAAGGGCAAGGTAGACTAAATCTTCTGGAAGATGATATTCTTGAAAAACATTTTTCATCATTTCTATATGGGCACCCGATCTTTCTAGCCACTTTGTAAAATGTTTGCGATGAGGCCCTTGAAAGTATCTTATAAAACTAGCGACTTGGGGGTTGATAACAACAGGAATGTTTTTCCTGGAAATTTTTTCGTATTCAGCAACATCCTCTTTTCTCAGTTCATCAAGCGAAGCACAAGAAACGAGGAAAATAAGAAAAGAAAAACCCACCATTAAATAAAATGATTTTTTTATCATACAAAGTCCCTTTCTTCTCATTAAAGCATGAAAACCATTATCAAACAACAACGTTTTT
>CAYJUJ010000046.1:0-7692 GCA_964373325.1 uncultured bacterium | reverse complement strand
TTTAAATATCTTGTGATAGGGGTTCTTTTTTTCTCCTCTCATTACTTTTTCAAGCTCAGAAAGCACTATTTTGACAACTTCTTCTGTGCGTTGGGATTTAAGGCGATTTTTCTTATCTTTTTCCAAGGTTTTTTTTCTTTCTTGGATAGCCTTCCAAAGGTCATCAATGCCTAGGTTTTCTAAAGCTTGGGTTAGAATGATGGGGCTATTTTTGTTACCAACCATTTCTTGAAGACTTTTTTGGAGAGATTCAGCACCAGTTCTATCGATTTTATTAATAACAAAAATATCAGCTATTTCCATAATACCAGCCTTCATTGTTTGGATATGGTCTCCAGATTCGGGTACAAGAACTAGAACAGTGGTATCAGCATATCGCATAATATCTAATTCTGTTTGGCCAACACCAACTGTTTCTACAATAATGAAATCAAATCCAAAAGCATCCATAAGCTGAATTGTGTCAAAGGTTGCACGGCTTAAACCTCCGTGACTTCCACGCGTACTTATGCTTCGCACGTAAATGTTTTTTTCAAGTACGTGTTCTTGCATTCGAATACGATCTCCTAAAATAGCCCCTCCAGTAAAAGGGCTTGAAGGATCTGTTGCTAAAATAGCAGCTGATTTTTTGGCATTGAGTATGCCCTTAATGAGTTGGTTAATAAGGGTACTTTTTCCAGCGCCAGGGGGGCCTGTAATGCCAATGACGTGTGCACAGCCAGTTTTATGATGGATAGAGCTTAAGATATCTAGTGAAGAAGAATGCCCATTTTCTACGAGGGAGATTAGTTTTGACAGGGCAACACGGTCTTTTTTTAGAAATTTTTTAATAAGATCCATGAGCGCCTAGCATAGCACAAAAGAGGCTGTCCTTAAAAGGAAGTTGCAATGAATATAAGTGGTAAGCCCTTGCCCCTTAAGCCTTAACCCTATTTTTGCTCATCGCAACAACCTTAAGAGACTGTCTCTTGACAGATAGTTGTAACAGCTATGATATAGCTTTTAACGTGTTGTTGTAAAAAACTAGGAGGTATCGTAATGGTAAAAAGATTTTTTATTTTTTCGTTTTTTGTTTTTCCTCTTGTTCTTAATCTAGCAGCTTATGCATTTGATGATGATTTAACACAGTGTGGTCGCACCGATGCGGTCTGTGTTGGAAAAATTCTTCTCGAGAAAATGAATCAGTTGAAGTTTAAAGATCCATCCAACATGACAGTTGAATTTTATCGCAGCGATGATTGTGTAGATCGGCTTTTAGCAACAGTTGTATTTGATGATAGTCAATCGGCCAACGATGCGCGTTGCAGAAGATACTCTGAGTTTGTTGATGAAAAAGTGTGGGGTATCAAAGTCAAGGGTGGAAAGTGTTCTAATATTATAGATACAGATTTTCTTTCAGCTTGCAGGCGATTTATTTAATGAAGGATATTATTGTCATCGCCTGAGAAATCTTCGAGACGGGGCGGGTTTTGGTAGCCAAAAAGATCTCGGAATGAAACAAATTTAACGCTGTAACCGGCTCTTGTTCCCCATCCTGTTTTAAGAGTATCGGCATTGCCAACTACAAAATAATTGTAGTTGGCAAGAGTTGGTTGTCCTAAAAGTTTTGGATTGTCTGAAAGACGAGGGTCATTCACTCGTTCATAGTTAAGGTTGAATGTATACTTGTCTGCCTCAAAGTAATTGGGTGCTCGCAAAGCTTCACGACCCCATTTTTTGCTAGCATCTAGTGCGGCGACATCGAATTCACCCCCATACTTCCAATGGCTAAGGTCAAAAAGAATTTTTCTATCTCGGATGCCCACTGTGTCATTGGGATAGATTGAAAAGTTTGGGGTAGTATAGTGGCCTGGAGGTGCATTATTTCTATAAAGAGGATCTTCTTCGGGTGGATTAATTCTGCCACCAAATGGTTTTGCTGCGGCATAAGCTCGAAGGGTTGGGCGTATTTCTCCAGGCAAGAATGGAAGCCACGGTTGTGATTCTAACCTAACAGCGTAGTAAGTATTAGCACTTTCTTTTTTCCGAACTCCCAAAACAAAATTATCCATAGGCAGAACCCTAGGTGTTGGGGTGCAGATTTGTCCTCCACTTGGAAAGACTTTGTAGGCTAGATAATAATTTTGAGTCATAGTGTCTAAATTGAGATAGGGTCCTTTAAGGGGATTGGAAGAGTCATAAGTACCTTCAGGTTTCACAGGAATAAATTGAAAGCCACCCATTCGGTTGGGTTCGCTTAGATTTTTAAGTGCTGTGATTCTTGCAAGTGTTCCAATATCTTTTGGAAGAGGTGGTAGAGCAGTTGTGTAAGAGCCATCATTGGCTAATGAAAGATGATACCATTTTTGAGGAATCGTACTTTCAAACATGTCATGATTAGCAACATTGGTTGAATCATCTTCATATTCTTTATTAATAGCTAAAGATAAATCTTGAATTTGCTCCAAAATGGCTTGTGAGTTTTCTAGATATATTCTTCGGTCTTCTCTGGCGTGTTCTTCGTTAATTTTACCGTATTGTTCACAAATACCCGCTGCTCTTTCTCGAAATTTTCTAGCCTGTCCTGTAACAATAATGTCATAAGGAGGGATCATGAATTTAGGTTCAATAATTTGTGGAATACTTTGTGATGTAAATTTGCAAATAGAGTCTTGTGGATAGCGATCATTGAGACACAAAGCAGGATTCCAATTTTGAGGTTGGGTACCTTGTGCCTCTGGGATGCTTTTTGGAAAGCCATTGTTCCATGCACTGTGACTCACCCAATAAAAGTAAGCGAACTCTTTTAAATTCTTTCGGAGTTCAAAATTTTTCCATGCAATGGTTGAAAGAATGCGTGCTTGCTCTGCGGCCCCAGCATAGGCAGCCATATCGGCTGCGTTTTGAAGGTTGATTTTGTGGTGAATAACCATTCCCACATTAATAACCATGGCGAAAAGAAGGAATAAAAAGGTAAAAATAACCGCTACCAGGACGGCAACCTGGCCTTTTGTGTTGGTAATTAAGGAACTTCTTTTTTCTTGCATGTTTAAAAGTGAAAGGAATTACCTAAATTATACCAAAAATTGTCAGTACTGCCAATTTTTGAACCCCTGGAAGATGACCTCAATTTATATAAGCTATTAATATTATTAGTTATTTATTTTGGAGTATTTGGCACACACATTGCTGTGTGGATAGTGTCATTCCTAACGCGGGTCCCAGCATTCGCTGGGATAAACTCCGGCTGGAATCCAGGATTTAAAATATTCTGGATCCCAGATCAAGTCTGGGATGACAAGAGAAGAAGAATTTAACAAGGAGTGAAATTATGAATAAAATAAAGTTTGCTTTAGTGATAGTTTTTTTGTTTGGAGTTGGGTGTGAATCAGCATTAGATTCTTTTGATAAAAGAATGGAAAATCAAATCCCGATAGTAAAAGCTGAAATGATACCCCCAAATCCCACTTCACCAGATATCAATAAAGATGCTTTAGTTGCTGAGGCAAATAGGCTTATGCAGGATTTTAGTGGTGCCTATAATGTTTCAATCACTTCTTCCGATGCAAATGCTACGTGCGAATCTGAACTTCTTCCTCTCGGGGTTACCTATAATGATGGTACTTTAAAAGTAATACCTTATATGAGTGGGGAATCTTGCCATCAGTTTATTTTTTCAAATTATCAAGTAAATGAAGTGAAAGGAAAAAGTATTACTTTTATAACTCCTATTGATAAAAAAAGTCGTGACAAAGGAAGAATTGAAGAAAATTGGAAAGGCATTTCTATGATGACTGTTGATATGTCGTCTGATCCTGTACAAGCCAAAATATATATGAAATATGATTATGAACGAGTTTCAAAGGGTAGATTAGAAAATTGGGGACAAACTCAGACTGAAACTGTGCAAGTAGAATCAATGATGCAGCTTGAGTTTAGTAGACTTTTACCGAGCGAAGATAGGACTGATTGTGCTTTTTAAACTCTAGGATTGTTCTGAGGACGGAGAATAATCTCAATAGGGCATGATTCTTTTGAAGAGGTTGCAACATACAATGCTGTTTTAGCAACGTCTTCAGGGCGAATCATTTTACTTCGATCAATCTTTCTTGTTTGTGGAATAAGAGAAGTATCAACAAAACCAGGACAAATCGCAGAAACTTTAATATTTTTCTCACGCACTTCTTCAAAAAGGGCGTGGGTAAACCCCATCATTCCATGTTTTGAAACGCAATAAGTAACGCTATCCGCAAATCCCGTTTTTCCGGCAATGGAAGCAATATTAATAATGGTACCTAGGTTTTTCTTTAAAAAGTGTGGTAAGAGAAATTTTGTAAGTAGCATAGGAGCTCGAAGATTAACTTCAAGAGTAGTATCCATATCGTCTATAGAAATTTTATGAAAGGAACCATTAAAGCCACGTCCTGCATTGTTAATAAGAATATCAATATTTTTAGTTATCATAAGATCAGCGGTTTTTTTGATATTTTCTTCTTTTGTGAGATCAGCAACGATAGAGTGAGCCATTCCCTCTTTTTTTTTAATTTCTTGAACAACACTTTCTAATTCATGGGCTGTTCTGGCTGTGAGGTAAACTGTGGAACCGGCTTTCGCAAAGAGGTGAGCTATAGAGCGACCAATACCACGCCCGGCACCTGTGATGAGGGTGGTAGTATTTTGGAGTTCTTTCGTGGACATGGAACGAGGTTCATAGCATAGTTTGTATGTTTTGACAGCCACTTTCAGCGCCAACCATTATGAATGGTTGGCGCTGAAAGTGGCTGTCAAAAGAAGAAGGGCCCCTGAAGAGGGCCCTATGTGAGTGGTGGAGAGGAAGATTAAGGAAGGTTTTAGCGCCAGACTACATTTCGAGGATCGAAATCGTCTGGGGTACTTTTTGGATTTATAAGTGCTTTAAAAACATTGAGTTTTCGTGTTTTCGGTTTTTTATTTGTAGTCAAAATTAAGTTTGTATTTTCTCGTGATAAAAGAGTTGCCCTTACATTGGAGGCTGACATTTTAGGATAGTGAGAGAAAAGAAGTGCTGCAGCTCCTGCAACCATAGGGGTAGCAAAGCTTGTTCCACTAGCATAATTAAAACCAGGCACTGAAGTTGTTTTATCAAACTCCTGCCCTTCTAGATCAGAACCACCTTGTGGTTGAGTTGTCCAAATGACAGAAGCGGGGGCTAAAATGTCGACCCAAGGTCCAAACCCTGAAAAAGAAGCATATTCACCGAAAAAGTTAGTACCACCAACAGAAATAACTTCAGGAAATGCTGAAGGAAATAAAATTGGGTTTCCTTTTGCACCAGAATTTCCTGCTGCGACAACAGTGAGAACACCCTGACGTGCTGTGTATTCAAAAACTTTTTTCGTCGTTTTTAAAAACTCCATCCGGTATTCCGGACTCATTTCCATTGTATTGAAGTAAAAACTCATGTTGATGACTTTTACTTTTTGTTCAACAAGATAATCTACCCCTGTAATAAAAGAAGAAAGAAAAAGATAACCGGGAGGAATAAGTGTACTTCTGACATAAGCAGAACTAACAATGATAGGTAATATCTTACATTCAGGGCAAACCCCATTAAATGTTTCTGATTGACCTGCTAGAACTCCTGCAACGGAGGTGCCGTGGCCATTGAAGTCTTGAACATCTGGAGAATTTGCAACAAAATTCCACCCGTTAATATCATCGATGTGTCCATTTCTATCATCGTCGATGCCATTGTTTGGAATTTCCTTATTATTAATATAAATACTGTTGATGAGGGCTGGGTGATCTAGATCAACTCCACTATCGATAAGCCCAATAAAAACTTCGGAACTACCTCTTTCAACTGCATGGGCATTCTTAAGATCGATATCGGCTCCTTTAATGCTTTTTAGGGTGGTTACAACTTTATTTTCTTCCGTTTCAGTATTTGTTTCTAAAATTTCATATTCTATGTCTCCAAGGCTTTCTTGCCACCAGAGATTAGCGGAATTTAACCCTTTGAGTCGCACTGAAATCTCAGTTTTGTTGGGCGCTATAGAAATAGGAGCATCAGGAATGGCTGATGCAATAGATGGAATAGATTTTAATACTTGTAAAACTTGGTTGATATCTCCTCTTTCAACAGTCAATTTGTAAATTTCATTTCCAAGCAGTGGATAAACAGAAACAAGAGCAACATTTTTAAGTAAGCTCTGAAATGCGGTAGGTTCAGAAACAGTAACGATAATATCTCGCTCAAATGACGCTGCCTTCACCGGAAAGATGAAAGAGAAATAGAGGATCACAACGACTCCCCCGACGATACCTTTTATATTTTTCACAATACCTCCTTCTTACTGAAGAAGGCATGCTGCAATGACTATGCCATAAGATCTAAGTTATTAATTTCATTTTGATTTTTATTTTTTGAGGGAAGAAAAAACGATTTTATTTGATAAGAGCGTAGACAGAACCTCATTGTTCAAATAACAGTATGTCAAAAATTTCATTTAATTTTAGTACTTTAGTAAGCTTTGTAATTTCTACTTAAGTGTTTTTGAAAAAAATACATTGAGATTTGAGGCAGAATTTCTTAGCTATAGGAAAGAGACTGTCTCATTAGTTCCGAGATAAAAAAATCTTAATATAAGGGCCAGCATTGGCTTCAATGATGAAATCCCAACGAAGCTTCACCGAGCCATCTTTTTCTATCATTCCAGAAGGAGGGTTTAAGAAAGGAGCTGCTTGTTCAAATGCTTTTACAGCTGCATTGTCAATGTCATAGAAGCCAGAAGATGTAACAATAAAAACATTTTTAAGCTCTCCATTTTTTTCGAGTTGAATTTTAAGTTTGGTGACAAGATCCCGATCAATTTGGGGCATGTTACTGCTATTATAATTGTAGCGTTGTTTGAGTGTTGTTTGAAGGTTGTTTTCCCAATGCCCACGCAATCTTTCTTTAATACGGGCATAAAATGAATAAAAAACAAATTGCTTTGTGTTAAGAAGTGTTTGGTTAGAGTCTTCTACATCTGGTAAATAATCATCCGTTGTTGATGAACGAACACTAGCTAGGCTTCTTTCCGTAAAAGACATTTTTAACTTTTCTTCTTGTTTTTTCTCTTGAGTTTGCAGAGAGGCGTTAGGTTTTTTTATAGCAAGAAGCATTTTTTCTTTATCAAGGGTTACGGGTGGTTTAGGGCTACTTTCTTGCTTTTCTCGAATTTGAAGACTGAGTTGTTGCTCATTTTGAGTAGGGCCAGTATTTTTTGCCTTTATTTGTTTTTCAACTTTCTGATTATACTTACTCAGAAAACGACTCTCTTCAGGTGTTTCTTCAGCTATGGGTTTGCCAATTTCATCAACAACTTGTTTTGGGAGATCTTCGGGATTAATTCTTACAATTTGGATGATATTCTCTTTTTCTTTTCTTTCTAAATGGAGAGGCACTAAGAGAATAAGAAGGTGCACAAGAAGCGAAACGACTAAGGTATACGTTAGTAATTTTGAGTTTCTCTTTTTACTTTTCACACTGAGTTCCCTTTTAAACCCAGGTGTTGGAAGGAGTACAACCACGACACCTCGATTTTAGTATAGCATCATTTAATGCGTTGACCAAGTTGAAAATGCTTAGACCTGATTACCTCTAGACTCTTTATCGACATTTCCCCTACAAATCATTAATCCAGAATGTAATTAAGAGGATCGATAGGTTTTCCATCTTTTATAACTTCA
>CAYJUJ010000045.1:0-9297 GCA_964373325.1 uncultured bacterium | reverse complement strand
ATGAAAAACTGGAGAACTACCCATTACAAATTACACAATAATAGTTGCACTACCTCAACACATGGTGTTGACAATTTTTGGAGACATGAAGGAAAAGGCACGCTGTTGAGAAAATAAAAGTGATGTAGTATTGCGATGGAGAGGGTGGTGTCCACATAGTATGCCCACGTAGCTCAGTGGTGGAGCACTTCCTTGGTAAGGAAGAGGTCATCGGTTCAATCCCGATCGTGGGCTCCATGCGTCAATGAATGAGGAAAAAGGTCTGGATCCCCGCCTCCAATTAAGTGCGGGGATGACAGTTAGTTAAGTTTCACAAAAATCATTCATTGACTACAAGCATGCGGGAGTTAACATTCTGCTTGTTTTTACATACATTATAGGCCAGTGGCTCAATTGGTAGAGCACCGGACTCCAAATCCGGTGGTTGGGGGTTCAAGTCCCTCCTGGCCTGTTTGTTTTACTGAGATAGTTTTGTTGCTTGGAGGTTCTTTGATTTTATGAGGTGGTGAACCCCCAACCCTAAAGGGTTTACCACTTTCCCTAAGATTCGCACTTCGCCCTTTGGGCTCGTTCTCATCAAGGGAAAGTCTTCGGGGAGTCTCCTTTGGAAAACGCTTCCTTAATCCGCGTTTTCCGAAAGATCGACTAAACCCCTACGTGGGTTCAAGTCCCTCCTGGCCTGTTTGTTTTTTTAAAACTGAGAGTGTGTATTACTGGAAAGAATTGTTTTGAAAACAAGAATAATATAAGGAAGCAAATGCGACGAAGAGGAGCATTTGCCACAGCGAGAGGGACTTGAATGCCGGAGCCAGCCGGCACCAGTACTCTGGTGGCTGGCGAGGCGTGGCTGACGACCCGAGCGGTGACGCGAGGAGTTGGGACCAAGTCCCTCCTGGCCTGTTTGTTTTACTGAGATAGTTTTGTTGCTTGGAGGTTCTTTGATTTTATGAGGTGGTGAACCCCCAACCCTAAAGGGTTTACCACTTTCCCTAAGATTCGCACTTCGCCCTTTGGGCTCGTTCTCATCAAGGGAAAGTCTTCGGGGAGTCTCCTTTGGAAAACGCTTCCTTAATCCGCGTTTTCCGAAAGATCGACTAAACCCCTACGTGGGTTCAAGTCCCTCCTGGCCTGTTTGTTTTTTAAATTACTATTTACAATTTAATCCAAGTGTATATAACTATGAAGTTTAGCTGCTAGGCATTGTTGAATGATTCAGCTTCTGGGAGGAAAGGGCTGGTATTTATGCAAAATCAAAAAACCGTTGCTGCAAGTTTTATAGCATTTGGAATGCTTATTTGGTTTGTATTAGGGGTTTTCGTAGAAAAGGTTTTTGAACACTACGACTTGACATTCGGTATCTTTGATGCGATTAAAATCGCTATTCCTATTTTTGTAGCCGCTACGGTTGTAGTGGTGCTGATGCGCCATGAAGTAGCAAGTACGTTTATGACAGAAGTTATTGTTGAGTTGCGAAAAGTAACATGGCCATCAAAAAAGGATACCTGGGCTGCGACGTTTGTAGTTATTGTGTTTGTAGCAGTCATATCACTTATACTTGGAGCCATTGATATAGGTTGGGCCTATCTCGTTAAACAACTGATAATAAGGTAGTTAACAAAATGACGGAAGAAAGTACTAAGAAATGGTATGTTGTTCATACCTATTCAGGATATGAATCACATGCAAAACAAGCACTGTGTGAAAGAATTAAAAATGCAAAAAAAGAGGATTCATTTGGAGAAATCCTTGTTCCTATAGAGGAAAGTACAAAACTAGTAAAGGGTAAGAAAAGGAAAACTTCGAAGAAGTTTTTTCCAGGGTATATTTTGGTAGAAATGCTTCTTAACAATGAGACATGGCATTTAGTGAAAGCAACCCCTAAGATTACAGGCTTTGTGGGAAGTGCTTTGAACCCTCCACCTGTTTCTTCAGAGCAAATCCAACTTATTAAAGATCAGGTAACAGGAAAAGTTTCAACTTTTTCTGCAGAAACAGCTTATCAAGAGGGAGACAATGTCAGAGTTGTTGATGGCCCTTTTGCTAACTTTAATGGTGTGATTGAAGAGGTTAAACCTGATAAGCAAAAGTTAAAAGTATTAGTTAGTATTTTTGGTAGAGCAACCCCTGTGGAACTCAGTTTTGGACAGGTAGAAAAAGCGTAAAAAAAATGGCGGCTCCAAAGAAAAAAGTAACAGCACAAATTAAACTTCAGGTTCAAGGTGGTGCCGCTAATCCATCTCCACCTATTGGTCCAGCGCTCGGTCAGCATGGCGTTAACATCATGGAGTTTTGTAAAATTTTTAATGAAAAAACAAAAGATCAAAAAGGAGTTGTTGTTCCTGTTATCATTACAGTGTATCAGGATAGAAGTTTTACATTTGTTACAAAAACTCCACCTGCTTCTGTTCTATTAAAGAAGGCGGCTAATATTGTAAAAGGCTCTGGAACACCCAATAAAGATAAAGTAGGAAAGGTGACGAAAGCGCAGGTTAAGGAAATTGCACAAATAAAAATGCCTGATTTAACTGCAAGTGATTTGGATGCAGCTATTAAAACTATTGAGGGTTCTGCCAGAAGTATGGGGATCGAGGTTGTATCATGAGTGGAAAAAAGTATTTAAATAATTTGAAGAAAGTAGAAAACAAAAAATATATACCTAGTGAAGCTTTTCAAGTTTTGAGTGGGTTTGAGAATGCTAAATGTGATGAAACAGTCAATCTTGCTGTTCGTCTGGGTGTTGATCCTAAACAATCAGATCAAATGGTGAGGGGCTCTGTTGTGCTTCCACATGGAACGGGTAGAAAAACAAGACTTGTTGTTATTGCTAAGGGCGAAAAATTACAAGAGGCTGAAAGTTTAGGCGTTGATTTTTGTGGAGGAGAGGATTTGGTTAATAAAATAAAAGAAGGATGGCTTGATTTCGATAAAGTCATTGCCACTCCTGATATGATGGGTTCTGTTGGGAAAGTAGCTAAAATCTTAGGTCCACGTGGGCTTATGCCAAATCCTAAATCAGGGACCGTTACTTTTGAAATTGCAAAAACTGTTCAAGATGAAAGAAAAGGAAAAGTAGAGTTTAAAATTGATAAGAGTGGTATTGTTCACACCATTATTGGAAAAAAATCTTTTGGTGCTGAAAAGCTTAAGGAAAATTTTACAACCCTTATGGAAACTATTGTAAAACACAAACCTCAAACATCAAAAGGTGTTTATTTGCAAAGTATTTCTGTTTCAGCAAGCCATAGTCCATCGATTAAAATCGATCCTCTAAAGGTTTTGTAGAAAGCGGAGTTATTTTATGAATCGTCAAGAAAAGGTGCTACACATTGAGAGTTTTAAAAAGAAGTTTGATGGGGCTACGTGTGCTATTTTAGCAGATTATCAGGGATTAACAGTTTCAGAAATGACGGAATTTAGACGAAAGTTGAGAGTTCATAATATTGAACTTGATGTTTTGAAAAATCGTCTCGCTAAAAGAGCCTGTAAGGATACAAAATGGAAAGGAATGTCAGAAGATTTTAAAGGTACAAATGTGATAGGCTTTGCCTCAAAAGATCCTGTTCCTCTTGTTAAAACCTTTATTGAGTTTGCAAATAGAGAGGAATCAAAACTTAAAATTAAAACAGGGTATTTAGAGGGACAAAAATTATCCCTTGATGAAATAAAAGAGATTGCACGGTTGCCTTCTAGAGAAGAGCTTCTTGCAAAGGTATTAGGTACAATACAAGCACCACTTAGGGGATTGGTAACAGTTTTGAGTGGCGTGCCTAGACAGTTTGTACAAGTTTTACAAGCTGTGAGTCAGAATAAAAAATAAAGGAGGAGTTATAACATGTCAGCAAAAGCCGTAACAAAAGAGGATGTTGTCGAGTTTATTAAAGGCATGACAGTCCTTGATCTTTCCAAACTTGTAAAAGAGTTGGAAGAGACCTTTGGCGTTTCTGCAGCAGCACCCGTTGTTGTAGGAGGGGTAGGAGCCACTGCCGCAGCCCAACCAGCAGAAGAAAAAACAAGTTTTAATCTTGTTTTGAAAGCAGCAGGTGAGCAAAAGATTCAAGTTATTAAGGAAGTGCGTGCTATTACAGGACTTGGATTGAAAGAAGCTAAAGATCTCGTGGAAGCAGCTCCAAAGCCTGTTAAAGAGGGCGCTTCAAAAGAGGATGTTGCAAAGTGGAAAGAACTGCTTGAAAAAGCAGGTGCTACTGTTGAGATTAAATAGTTGGAGAATAACAATACCACTCTCATCTTAGGGAGAGAGAGGGGTGTTTTTTTTTCTCATTTTAAAGTTAAAACTGGATCCCAGCCTGCGCTGGGATGACAACTAAGGAGAAGAGTTTCATGGAAGAACTCATTTCGCATAGACAGCGGTTTAGAAAAAGTTTTGAGAAAATACCTCAGCTTATTGATCTACCTGGTCTTATTGATGTTCAAAAGACATCTTATAAGGATTTTTTACAAGCTGAAGTAGTGGGAGAAAAACGTCAGAATGTTGGTTTAGAAGCTGTTTTTCGTAGTGTTTTTCCTATCGAAAGTTTTGAGGGTACAGCAGCCCTTGAATATGAAAGATATCATTTAGAACCACCTAAGTATGATGTAGCTGAGTGCCGTGATAGAGGAATGACTTATGCAGCTCCTTTAAGAGTCACTGTTCGTCTTCTTGTATGGGATGTAGATGAAACTACAGGAGCCAAAACCATTCGAGATGTTAAAGAGCAAGAAGTGTATTTAGGGGAAATCCCTTTAATGACCGACACTGGTTCTTTTATCATTAATGGTAATGAGCGCGTCGTTGTAAGTCAGTTACACCGTTCTCCTGGTGTTTTTTTCAGTCATGATCGAGGTACAACTCATGCTAGTGGTAAGTTACTTTATTCTGCCCGTATTATTCCTTATCGTGGTAGTTGGATCGATATTGAGTTTAGTCATAAAGATACTCTTTATGTGAGGATAGATCGTCGGCGTAAAATGCCTGTCACAGTGCTTCTTAAAGCACTTGATTATTCCATTCAAGATCTTGTTAAGTATTTTTATCAGAATGAAACATTGTACTTAGAAGGGGATGAGTGTTCTAGAAGCATTGAATGGGATCTTTGGAAGGGGTTGCGTTCACCTCTTGAAATAAAGCATCCTAAAACTAAAAAAGTTCTCATTAAAAAGAACAGAAAATTTACGGATAAACTGTTAGCTGAAATGAAGGCAGCAGGGCTTAAGAAACTACCTATCGAATTAGATGAGGTTGTGAAAAAGATTTCTTATGAAGATGTTGTTGATAAAAAAACAGGTGAGCTTATTGTGGGTTGCAATGAAAAAATCACAAAATCTCATCTTAAAGAGCTTCAAAAAAGAGGGGTTAAAGAGATTAAAATTCTTTTCATCGATGAACTGAATATGGGGCCTTATCTGAGTGAAACATTGGCTCTTGATAAAACAAAAAACACAGATGAGGCACTCATTGAAATTTATAGAAGATTAAGACCGGGAGATCCTCCTACTTTAGATGCAGCTAAAAACCTATTTGAAAATTTGTTTTTCAATCCGTCGAGATATGATCTTTCTAAAGTAGGAAGGCTTAAACTCAATCATAAATTTAGATTAGATATTCCTCTCCATTCAACAATCCTTACAAAGAAAGATATCATGGAGACTGTTCGTTATGTGGTTGATTTAAAAAATGGGAAAGGAAAGGTTGATGATATCGATCACTTGGGAAATAGACGTGTGAGATCAGTTGGAGAGTTAGTAGAGAATCAATTTAGAATTGGTCTTGTTCGAATGGAAAGGGGTATTCGCGAAAGAATGAGTCTTCAAGAGGTTGAAACGCTCATGCCTCATGATCTCGTGAATGCCAAACCAGTTCAAGCAGTTTTAAAGGAATTTTTTGGAAGCAGTCAGCTTTCTCAATTTATGGATCAGGTGAATCCTCTTGCAGAGGTCACCCATAAGAGAAGGCTTTCAGCTTTAGGACCTGGTGGATTAACAAGAGAGCGTGCAGGGTTTGAAGTTCGAGATGTACACTCAACACATTATGGTCGAATTTGCCCTATTGAAACTCCTGAGGGTCCAAACATTGGACTTATTTCTTCTCTTTCAACTTATGCGAGAGTCAACCCCTATGGTTTTATTGAAACACCTTATAGGAAAGTGGAAGATCGACGAGTTACGAAGGATATTCAATATTACAGTGCTCTTGAAGAAGAGGAGCATGTTATTGCACAAGCCAATGCTGTGATTAAGAGCGATAAACTTGCAGATGATTATGTTTCTTCAAGAAAAACAGGAGAGTTTATTTTGGCAGACGTAAGTTCTGTTGACTTAATGGATGTTTCTCCAAATCAACTTGTGAGTGTGGCAGCCTCGTTAATTCCCTTTCTGGAACATGATGATGCTAACCGAGCACTTATGGGTTCTAATATGCAACGACAAGCGGTGCCGCTGCTTCGACCCCAAGCACCTATTATTGGTACTGGTTTAGAAGCTATTGTAGCCAAAGATTCTGGAGTGACTTTGCGAGCTAAGAAAGATGGAATTGTAGAAAGTGTGGATGCTTCTCGAATTGTTATTAGAACAAAAGGCCGAGCCGGGGGAGAAGGTGCTGGAGTTGATATTTATAAACTCGATAAATTTAGAAGATCAAACCAAGGAACCTGTGTTAATCAAAAACCCATTGTGAGAGAAGCTGATAAGATCAAAAAGGGTGATGTTATTGCTGATGGTGCAGCTACCCACTTAGGAGAGCTAGCTTTGGGTCAGAATGTGACAGTCGCATTTATGCCATGGGAAGGATACAACTTTGAGGATTCCATTCTAGTGAGTGAAAGGCTTATTAAAAAAGATGCTTACACCTCTATTCATATTGAAGAGTTTGAGTGCGTTGCCAGGGATACAAAATTGGGTCGTGAAGAAATCACTCGTGATATTCCTAATGTGGGTGAAGGGGCGCTGGCTGATCTTGATGTAAGTGGTATTGTTCGTATTGGTGCTGAAGTAAAACCAGGTGATGTTTTAGTAGGTAAGATAACTCCTAAAGGAGAAACACAGCTTTCTCCTGAGGAAAAACTTCTTCGAGCTATTTTTGGTGAAAAAGCCCGTGATGTGCGTGATACGTCTCTTCGAGTTTCTCCTGGAGTTTATGGAACTGTTATTGATGCACAAGTTTTTTCTAGAGAGGGTATTGAAAAAGATGAACGGGCTAAAATGATTCAAGATGAAGAAATTTCAAGGCTCATGAAGGATCGCGATGCTGAAATTAGCATTGTTAAATCTGCAGCTAAAGAACGTCTTAAAAAAGACCTCGTTGGAAGTCGACTTACAGGAAAGCTTTTAAGTCTTGATGGTAAACAAACCCTCATGTCTAAGGGGGAAACATTAACAGCCGAAAGATTTGAAGAGCTTTCCTTTGATCTTTTACAGCACTTACCTTTAGCTGAAAAATTAGAAGAAAAAATATCGGGAATGCTAAATTCTTCTAAAGAGCAGATTGAACTCGTTAAAACTGTATTTCAAGATAAAATTGCAAAGCTTAAAAAAGGCGATGAGTTGCCCCCTGGTGTTATTAAGTTAGTGAAGGTGTATGTTGCTATGAAGCGTCGTCTTGCAGTGGGAGACAAAATGGCAGGGCGGCATGGAAATAAAGGTGTTGTTTCTCGGATTCTTCCTGAAGAAGACATGCCTTATATGGAAGATGGAACTGCAGTTGATATTGTTCTTAATCCTCTGGGCGTTCCATCTCGTATGAACGTTGGACAAATTTTAGAAACTCATTTGGGTTGGGCTTCTTCTAAAATTGGCAAAGAGATTGGTCAATTTGTTGATAAATTTGAAGCTGTAGCTTTAAAGAAAATGATTAAGAATGTTTATTCTTCAAAGGTTATTAATGAATATATTGATAATGCTTCAAATGTAGAACTGAAAAACATCGCAGCTTATCTAAAAAAAGGTGTGCCCATGGCAACCCCTGTTTTTAACGGTGCTACAGAAGAGGAAATTGTTCAGGTTCTAGAGTTAGCAGGGCTACCAAAGACAGGCCAAACCGTTCTTTTCGATGGAAGAACGGGAGAAGCATTTGATCAAGATGTTACAGTTGGCACTATGTATTATTTGAAACTACATCACTTGGTTGAAGATAAAATCCATGCTCGTTCTATTGGCCCTTATTCTCTTGTTACGCAACAACCTCTTGGAGGAAAGGCCCAATTTGGAGGTCAGCGGTTAGGGGAAATGGAAGTGTGGGCTATGGAAGCATATGGTGCTTCTTATGCTCTTCAAGAATTTTTAACTGTTAAATCAGACGACGTAGCGGGCCGAACGCGGATGTATGAAGCTATTGTCAAAGGTGAAAATATTTTAGAACCAGGACTTCCAGAGTCTTTCAATGTTTTGACAAAAGAACTTCAAAGTCTCTGTCTTGATCTTGAACTTATAGAGGAGGAAGGTAAGTCATGAGAGATCTACTACATTTTTTTGATAAACCAAGAGATCCCTTAAGTATCATAGCTTTAAAAATACAGCTTGCCTCTCCTGAAAAGATTCGTTCATGGTCTCATGGAGAAGTAAAAAAACCAGAAACCATCAATTATAGAACTTTTAAACCAGAGAGGGACGGCTTGTTTTGTGCCAAGATTTTTGGTCCTGTTAAGGATTATGAGTGTAACTGCGGAAAATATAAAAGAATGAAACACCGGGGTGTTGTTTGCGAAAAATGCGGTGTTGAAGTTATTCAAGCTAAAGTTCGTCGAGAAAGACTAGGGCATATTGAATTAGCCACACCTGTAGCTCATATTTGGTTTTTAAGAAGTTTACCTTCTCGAATTGGAACTATTCTTGATTTGAGCCTCAAAGATTTGGAGAAGGTTCTTTATAATGAATCTTATATTGTAACAGATCCAGGTGGTAGTGACCTTAAGGAAAAACAGATTTTATCAGAAGAGGAATACCATGAGGCTCTTAAAAAATATGGTGCTTCTTTTTCTGCCTCAATGGGTGGTGAATCTATTATTGAGCTTTTAAAGAAAATTGAAGTAGATAAATTGACTTCAGAGCTTCGGACGCAGACAAAGGAAACGGGAAGCTTGGCTCTCAAGAAAAAACTTGCAAAAAGGCTTTCTGTTGTTGATGCCTTTATAAAATCAACCAATAAACCTTTCTGGATGATGCTTGAAGTTATTCCCGTTATTCCACCTGATCTACGTCCTTTGGTTCCTCTCGAAGGCGGGCGTTTTGCCACTTCGGATCTTAATGATCTCTATCGCCGCGTGATCAACCGCAACAACCGTTTAAAGAAACTGATCGAACTCAAAG
>CAYJUJ010000044.1:803-9330 GCA_964373325.1 uncultured bacterium | reverse complement strand
TTTAATAGCTTTTACTTCTGCAAGGGCCTTTTTCATATTGTATTGACGTAGCTCATTAGCAACATTAATAAGCCCCCCCGCATTAATGACATAATCAGGCGCATAAAGAATGCATCTTTTATAAAGCTCTTCTCCATGCTTTGCTGTATCTTCTAGTTGGTTATTTGCTGCACCCGCAACTATTTTACATTTCAATTTTGGGATTGTTTCATCATTAAGAATGCTACCTAAGGCACAAGGTGCAAAAATATCAACATCAACATCAAAGATTTTACTAGCATCAACTACTTCTGCTCCAAAATCTTTCACAACTTTTTCAATTTTCTCTGGATCAATATCAGTCACAACGAGTTTGACCCCTTCTCTATGAAGATGTTTACATAAGTGATAACCAACATGCCCTAATCCCTGGACCAAAATTCTTAAACCTTTTAAATTTTCTGATCCAAAAACTTCTTTTGCGCAAGCCTTCATGCCACTATAAACACCTAAGGCTGTAAAAGGAGAAGGATCTCCTGACCCTCCAAGAGCGCGAGAAATGCCAGTCACAAATCTTGTTTCCATGCGAACCCATTCCATATCGGAAACACTCGTTCCTAAATCCTCAGCTGTGATATAACGCCCACCTAAACTATCTACAAAGCGACCAAAGGCCCTGAAAATGGCTTCTGACTTATCTTTCTTAGGATCACCAATAATAACAGCCTTACCTCCACCAAGATTAAGCCCCGCAGCTGCAGCCTTATACGTCATGCCTCGAGATAAGCGGCATACATCTTTAAGAGCCTCCTCTTCTGATTCGTAAGGCCACATACGACACCCTCCCAAAGCAGGCCCTAATGTTGTGTCATGAATAGCAATAATCGTTTTTAAGCCAATGGCAGGATTTCTACAGAAAACAATTTGCTCATGGCCCTTTTTAGACATGATGTCGAAAGCATTCATTGTGAAAAAGCATAACTAAAAAGAGAATCTTCGGCAAACTGATTTTAGCGAGCAAGTGCGTCATAAAAAAGTTGCTTTTAAGCACTAAAAATACTAAATAATTTCTATGGTCATACAAGTTCTATGCCGCAAATGTAAGAAAGAAATAAAATGGGAAAATAATCCCTTCCGTCCCTTTTGTTCAGAAAGGTGTAAACTTATTGATTTAGGCCAGTGGGCAGAAGAAAAATACCGAATCCCAGGAGAAAAAGTAAAAGATCAGAAAGAAGAGGCCGAAGAGAAAGACCGAGAAAAAAAATAATTGCTTGTTTTGGGAGGAGCCACCTGACTCCATATATCTGGATGCTCCATACAAAGATACATTTTTTGATCCCCTCGCTTTTCAAGAATAAAATTCCAAATTTTTTGATACATCTCTATCCGAAGCTTTTTAGGATAACGAAACTTTCCATCTATTCCTCGAACCATTTCTTCTCCCCAAAGAGGAGAATTTGGAAAACGAAGTTTCATCATTGTCTTTAAATCACTTGTCATTCTTAAGTTTCCAAGACTTATCCACTCAATTGAATACTGTCCCACTTTTTCATAGATGATTTCTATTAAATCCTGATAACCCTTTTCCCACCCCTCATAATAGATCATAGGATCTAAATGAAAAGCTACTTTATAACCAGCCTTGGCACAGGAAAGTGCTGCCTCTAATCTATCTTCTAGAGAAGAAGTACCATGCTCATATTGATCTACTATGGATTTCGGATTAATGGACCATGCCACAACGGTTCCATTTCCTGGCTCCATTTTCAGAAGATTATCAATATTATTTGTTTTTGTTTTTAGCTCTAACACTGCATTCTTCTTTGTTGCAAAAAAGGGAATAAGAAGTGTGCTGATACCCGTTAAATGATCAAGAGCTAAACTATCAGCATATTCTCCTGTTCCTACACGACAAAATGTTTTTCTGTTTTCCAAAGCTTTTTCTAATTTTTGAAGCATTTCTTCAATATTCGCATAAATGACCATCACCTGCTTATTAAGATAGTACTGAAGAAAACAATACTCACAATCCATATGGCAGTTCTGAGCAAAAGGAAAAATAAAATAATTACAACACACCATCCCTGGTTTTCCTGCGGGGCAGTGTTCAAAAACCTCTCCTTTGAAAGAAGTAACAAGAAGAACTTCCCTCCCTTTTTCTAATGAAGAAGAAAGCCCAATATCCTTCACATCATCTATAAATACAACATCGTCATTCTGAGGTGCAACCGAAGAATCCCCTAAATTCTTAAGAACATTTAAAGTCACCTTTTCATTTTGAACCTTTCTATCAATATAAATTTTTTGAGGAATAAAAGGCTTCATAAAAGCTTTAGCAACTCTTCAAATTCTCTACTTTCTTCCAACTTCTTTAAAGAATCTATTTTCCTTTTGAGATCTTCTCTATCTTTAACCTGCAAATCTAATTGCACATAAGGCTCCTCAAAAGTAACAGGATCTTTCACTCGTATACCCGTATTAAATAAAGCTTTTTTCTTTAATTCCTGCCACTTTTTTCGGGAAGCAAAAGTTCTTGGAAATTTTTTTGAAAACAAGGCTTCTTTGAAGTTAGATTCTTCTAATAAACTAGAAACAAGTTCTGCAATACTTTTATGATTTTTAACGGCCACTTCTTCAAGGCTTTCAAAAATATTTTTAAACTCATTGCTATTCAAGCTTAGTTTCTCTGGGAGAAGAGCCACACTCTTTTGATCTTCCAAACTTAACCTAGCTAATCTTACAGAAAGCTTTAAAGACAGCTCAAAAGATACAACCCATTTTTTTAATTCCCCTTCCAGTTTTAATAGCTCCAAATGATAATCAAGAACTGACTCATGCGCTTCACATTGAAGTTTTGGAAGATAAGTATGAATAATTTCTTCTCTAGATATGCCTCTTCTTTCAAAAAGCCACCGCAGAAGATAAGCCTTTTCAAGCATAGTGTAAGAATCACTAAAAAGAGCAGGATCAATATAATTTGAGTTTTTAGTTTCCATAAGATACAAAACTTATAACGGAGTGAATAAAAATGACAAGTGAATTAGCTCAGAAACAATGTGTTCCTTGCCGTGGTGCTATTCCGCCATTGAAAGGACAAGATCTTGTAACTATTTACAAAAAACTAGGTGGTAACTGGAAAATAATTAACGATCACCATATCGAAAAAGAATATTCCTTTAAAAATTTTCGAGAAGCATTAAATTTTACAATTAAGGTAGGAGAAATGGCAGAAGTAGAAGGCCATCACCCTGACATTTATTTAACCTGGGGTAAGGTTAAAATCACTCTTTGGACACATAAAATTGATGGGCTCACTGAAAGTGATTTTATTTTCGCAGCAAAAACAGATAATTTAGGCTGACCGCCATAGTTTATCTTCGACTTCGAGTTTTTGCTAACAATCTTAAGATTTCTAAATAAAGCCATACAAGTGTCACAAGCAATCCAAAGCCAGCATACCACTCCATAAATTTTGGAGCACCACTTTCTGCCCCCTTTTCAATAAAATCAAAATCTAAAACCAAATTTAAGGCTGCAACAATAACGATAACAACGCTGATACCAATACTTAAAGGGCTGCTGTCATTCATGAAGGGTAAATTGATTTTAAAAAAACTTAAGATAAAACTTACAAGGTATAAGAGCACGATGCCACCGGTCGCTGCAACAACACCAAGTTTAAAATTCTCTGTTGCTTTGATCAGCCCTGATTTATAAGCTAGAAGAAGAGCAAACAAAGTACCAAAAGTAAGTCCTACAGCTTGCATAACGATGCCTGGAAATTGAAGCTCAAAGAAAGCTGAAATACCCCCCAGAGCAAGACCTTCAAGCACAGCATAAATAGGAGCTGTTATCGGAGCCCATGTTTTTTTAAATGCAGTTACAAGTCCCACTATAAGTCCACCTATTGTACCGATCATGATGTAGGGCGCCATACTTGCTGGATCAACTGCTTTTGAAAAAAGATTCCACACATAGCCAGCTGCTAGAATAAGTAAAAGAAGTAAAATCCCCGTTTTATTGACCGTACCTTGTATGGTCATGGGTTCGGTTGTTGTGTACGACCGAACATCTGTAAACGTTCCTGCATTTAAAGCTGGATTTGCTGTTCTCATCATAATAGTTTTTCTCCCTAGCAGTGATATTTGCCGTCAAAACAGGCGGTACAAAATCCCTTTTGTTTGGAAGCAGAATTGGAAGCTGCAATCATCCCTTCTTGGCTTAAATAGGCCAAAGAGTCTGCTTCAATAAATTTTTTAATATCTTCTACAGATTGCGATGAAGCAATAAGTTCTTCACGAGTCGGTGTATCAATACCATAAAAACAACTATGCGTTGTTGGAGGAGAGCTAATTCTCATATGTACTTCTTGAGCTCCCCGATCTCGAAGCATTTTTATAATTTTTTTGGATGTTGTTCCACGTACTAATGAGTCATCAATAATGACTACTTTTTTTCCAGAAATTGTTTCCTCCACTGCATTTAATTTTACTTTCACTCCAAAGTGGCGAATCGATTGCTTAGGTTCAATAAATGTTCTTCCAACATAGTGGTTTCGAATAATACCCATATCAAAGACAATTCCACTCTCCTGTGAGAAACCAATAGCTGCGGGCACACCTGAATCTGGAACAGGAACCACAACATCGGCCTTTACAGGGTGTTCCTTTGCCAATTGCTTTCCTAGGTTCTTTCGTACTTCATACACATTCCGCCCGTAAACAAAACTATCAGGCCTTGCAAAATATACATATTCAAATATGCAACTTTTAGGTTGAATATCTCCAAAAGGTTTAACACTGTGAAGCCCATCGTCCCTAATATCTAAAATTTCTCCTGCCTCAATTTCACGAACATAAGTGGCCCCTATCAAATCAAAGGCACATGTCTCAGATGAAACAACGAAGGCATTGCCTAATTTTCCCAAAACAAGAGGACGAAAACCATAAGGATCACGAGTGGCAAGAATCCCTTGTTTAGTTAACATAACCAGTGAATAAGCCCCTTGAACAGTTTTTAAAGCTTCAATAAATTTCTCTTTAAAAGAAGCTTCCCTTGACCTTGCAAGAAGATGAATAATAACTTCCGTGTCACTATTTGATTGAAAAATAGCACCTTCACTTTCTAATTTTTCGCGAAGCTCTTTGGCATTGGTCAAATTTCCATTGTGCGCTAAAGAAAGAAAGGTTCCCTGAACACTTGCCATCAGAGGTTGAACTTCTGCTAAATCATGAGACTCTGTTGTTGAATACCGAACATGTCCTATTGCTGATCTACCCTTTAATTTCTTAAGATTTTCTTCGTTAAAATTATCAGCGACAAGTCCTTTTCCCTTTTTCAAAGTAAGTGTGTCGTTATGAAGAGAAACAAGTCCGCACCCTTCCTGCCCTCTGTGTTGAAGCGCATAAAGTCCCAAATAAGTCATTGTGGCAGATTCTGGATGGTTCCAAATACCAAAAACACCACACTCTTCTCTAAACTTATCCATGAAGCATCTCCGGAAGTTTTTCTTCTGATATTTTTTCTATCTCTTTCAAAGATATAGAAATGCCATTTCCAATTTTGAGATTTTGACCTCTCACAACCCCAATAGGTTGGAGCCTGTCCGCGTTAGCCATGTCATTTCCATGAACTTCTTTTTCAAAATTTCCTCTCTGCGATGCAGGAATACTGATCAGTATTCCTGCCCCCACTTCACCAAAAAGGGATGTAACATCTAACTCTTCAACTTCAGCACCCAACCCACTTCTACAAGAAACTGTCAGTGCTTGAAAAAGCCCCCCTAAAGAAATATTTTTAGCACTTTGAATAAGTCCTTTTTGAATGAGAGCTCTTAAAAATTCATATTCTTTTCTTTTTTTCTCAATATCTATTTCTGGAATTTGACCCTCTTCCTTTTTCAAAATAAGAGACTGATATTCACTGCCTGAAAGAGTAGGTTCATGAGTTCCAAAAAGATAAATCAGATCTCCTTCTTTCTGAAAAAAATGGGAGCATGGTTTTTCATTCTCCTGAATGAGTCCAACCATCACAATCGAAGGGCTTGGAAGAATCGCCGCTCCATCTGTTTCATTATAAAAACTTACATTACCACTTATAACTGGAATATCTAAAACACGAGCTGCCTGACTCATTCCCAAAACAGATTGCTCAAATTGCCACATCACTTCTGGATTCTCTGGACTTCCGAAATTAAGACAATCAGTAATGCCAAGAGGTCGCGCCCCAACACAGGCTAGGTTTTGAGCAGCCATAAGAATAGTCCAAACCCCGCCGATGTTTGGATTGCACAAACTGACTCGAGGAAAACAAGCCATGGATAAAGCCAATGTGGTATTGTTTTCTCTCACACGCACAAGAGGGGCATCAAAACCGCCAGCCAAAGTATTGGTTCCAACAGATCGATCATATTGTTCAAGCACCCATCTGCGACTTGTTAAATTGACAGAGTTTAAAAGAAGCAAAGCCTCGCTTTGAGTAGGTCGTTTTTTGTCATCCTGAGCCGCAGGCGAAGGATCCACTCTTTTTTCCTTCCGTGGCCTATTGTAAAGTGGCGCTCCTGAAACCAAAGGTTCTACAGGAATTTCTCCAATTTCTGACCCTTCCCATTCAATTTTAATATAAGGACTTTCAATAACTTCTCCAATCAGGGAAGCGTCAAGATCCCACTTAGAAAATAATTTTTGAGTCTCCTCTTCATATCCTTTCTTTACACAGAGAAGCATGCGCTCTTGAGATTCTGACATCATGATTTCGGAGGCCCCCATCCCTTGAGCCCGTGTTGGTACTTTGGATAAATTAATTTTCATCCCTACTTTTCCGCGATCAGCCATTTCAAATGTAGCACAGGTAAGCCCTGCTGCTCCCATATCTTGAATCCCAATAACAAAATCTTGTTCCATCGCCTCTAAACAAGCTTCTAACAAAAGCTTCTCCATGAAAGGATCTCCAACCTGAACAGTTGGTTTTTTCTCTTCTGAAGTTTGATCAAACTCTTGAGAGGCCATAATGGCACCACCAATTCCATCTCGTCCTGTTTTAGCCCCAACGTACATAATAGAATTTCCAACACCTTGGGCTCTGCCTAAAAAGATTTTATCTTTCCTCATAATCCCTAGTGTAAAAGCATTCACCAAAGGATTCTTTTCATAAGAAGGATGAAAAAATACAGATGTACCAACTGTTGGCACCCCAATACAATTGCCATAACCTCCAATACCCGCAACAACCCCCTTCATAATGTAGCGAGTTTTAGGGTTTTCTAGATTGCCAAAAAAAAGAAGATTTAAAGATGCAATGGGCCTAGCCCCCATTGTAAATATATCCCGTAAAATTCCTCCAACCCCTGTAGCAGCTCCTTGATACGGCTCCAAATAAGAAGGGTGATTGTGACTTTCAACTTTAAAACAAGCTGCCCACTCTCCCCCGATATCAACAATTCCTGCATTTTCTCCAGGTCCTTGAAGAACATGATATCCCTTGGTTGGAAAATTTTTTAAAACCCTTCGAGAGCTTTTGTAACTACAATGTTCAGACCACATGGCAGAAAATAAAGATACTTCTAAAGAAGTGGGTGCCCTTTTTAAATACTGAACAATAAGTTCAAATTCTTTTTCTGTTAAGCCAAGTTTTAAAGCAAGCCCTTTCATAAAACTGACTCCAAAACCAATCGACCATCGGAAGATCCTAAAACTTCTTCACTCGCTCTTTCAGGATGAGGCATGAGCCCCAAAATATTTTTCTTTTCATTATAAACACCAGCAATATGTGACTGTGAACCATTGGGATTAAAAGAATCGCTAAACTTCCCGTCTTGCGAACAATAGCGAAAGGCAATTTGATCTTGATCTTCTATTTTTTTAAGATCTTCTTTTTTTATAAAATATTGTCCATCTCCATGAGCAACTGGCATTTTTAAAACTTTTTTCTTTTTTAATTTTGAAGACCAAACCCCATTTGTTGTTTCAGCCCTTATATAAACATCTTTACAAATAAATTGAAGGCTTCTATTTCTCATAAGAGCTCCTGGAAGAAGCCCTGCTTCAACCAAAATTTGAAATCCATTACAAATACCAATGAGAGGACGACCAGACTGAGTAAATTGAATCACTTCCTCCATGATCGGAGAAAATCGGGCCATGGCTCCAGATCTTAAATAATCGCCATAGGAAAAGCCCCCTGGAAGAATAATAACATCGACACCTTTGAGATCTCTATCCTTATGCCACAGATAGGTAGCTTCACATTGAAGAACATTCTTCACCACATGGAAACTATCCTCCCCACAATTCGATCCTGGGAAAACAACAACACCCCACTTCATGAAACAAGCTCAATTCGGTAATTTTCAATAACCGAATTTGCTAAAAGTTTGTCACACATAAGCTGGATTCTTCGCTCCGCTACACTTCGCTCTGAATGACCCGTCAGTGTCAGTTCAATGACCTTGCCAACTCGCGCATCAACAACATCATCAAACCCTAAGGATTTAAGAGAGCCCACAATGGCGCTACCTTGAGGATCTAAAACATCTTCTTTTAAAGTAATA
>CAYJUJ010000044.1:0-793 GCA_964373325.1 uncultured bacterium | reverse complement strand
AAGTAATAAAAACCTTTGCATTCATGAATGTGCCTCCATTCGACTCACAACTTTTTCATAAGATTCAATGACGTTTCCTAAATCAAAGCGAAATCGATCTTTATCTAATTTTTCTTTGGTTTCGCTATCCCACAAACGACAACTATCGGGTGAAATTTCATCAGCAAGAATAATTCTTCCATCTTCTGTACGCCCAAACTCTAACTTAAAATCAACTAAAATAATTTTGCACTCAGTAAAAAATCTCGTTAAAATTTGATTCACTTTTAAAGTCATTTCTCGAATTTCTTGAACTTCTTCAGGAGCTGCAATTCTTAAAATATAAATATGATCCTCTGTCATGAGCGGATCCTCCAAAGCATCGTTTTTATAATAAAATTCAACCAATGGAGACGGCATTTCTTGACCCTCAGTCAAACCGTATCTTCTTGCAAAGGAACCAGCTATGCGATTTCTAACCACAACCTCTAGAGGAATAATACTTACTTTGTGAACAAGCATTTCTCGCTCTGACACATTTTTAATAAAATGTGTGGGAATGCCTTTTTTATCCATCAGTTTAAAAAGAATGGTTGAAATTTTATTATTGAGAATGCCTTTATTTTGAAGTACTGCTTTTTTCTGGGCATTAAATGCAGTTGCATCATCTTTAAAGTAAACTAAAAACTCATCAGGCTTTGATGTTTCATAAATAATTTTTGCTTTTCCTTCGTATAATTTTTTCATTTGAACACCCTCCTAAATGTTTTATCCACCTCTTCAATATATTTTTTAGGATCAAAGGCATCTTTAA
>CAYJUJ010000043.1:0-9351 GCA_964373325.1 uncultured bacterium | reverse complement strand
TATTCTTTTTTATTAAATTCAACTTTCTTCCTATACTCAAGATACGTAATAAGTCCCCAGGGTGTTTCTCTTAAAACATTTTTATAATTTTCAGGTACGGCCTCTTCAGGATTTCTCTTTTGAAATTTAACAGCATCGCAACCAGCAAACGAAGCTATATCTATCAATTTTTTTGCAAACTCTAAGCTTCCATTATGGTTTAAACCAATTTCAGCAACTATAAAAACAGGAGAGCTTTTATCAATGACCTTATTTCCAATCTGAACTGATAACATTATTTTATTTTGTACCTCTTTCTAGAATAAGATCAACAACTTCTCGTATGGCTCCTTGTCCTCCATTATTTTTGCAGATATAGGTTACCTTTTTTTTAACGACCTCGACTGCATCTCTAGGACATGCTGAAAACCCCACTTTGTCAATAATTTCTAAATCCTGGATATCATCGCCTATAAATGCTACTTGAGAAGGGTGGATTCTAAATTTTTCAATAAAATCCTTTAATTTTAAGTATTTACTAGAAATACCTAATGCATAATCTGTTATGTTTAGTTTTTGAAGACGCTTTTCCACAATGGGTGAGTTTTCAGCTGATATGACAATAATTTTTCTTTCCTTATCAGCTAAAAAAAGCTCAATGCCTTTTCCGTCGATTCTACTAAATTTAACAAACTCTTCACCTTTTTGAGAATAGTAAATACCACCATCCGTAAAAACACCATCAACATCGAGAGCTAGTATTTTGATGTTTTTTAATATGGATCCCACGTTCTCCTGCGTGCTGGCATTTTTTAAAAAAAGTGTCTGAGCTATATCCCAATCAGACGGCTCATCTAATTCAAAATAAGAATAAGGATGCATGGGGTAGATACCTATTTTTCCTGAAAGCCTGTTAGAATATTTTAAAAGATTTTTTCTTGAGGTTATATAAAAAGAACCATTTTCAAAAAAGTATTCTTCAAAATCTTGCCGGCGGGGTCTTTTTTTATAATCATAATTGAAAGAAATTGCAGTATTGTTCTTTTTCTTCCAAAAGAATCTTTTTTGACTGACCCCTGAGAGTAGGCTGTCGTATTGGTTTTTTTTGTAAAGAGCGTAGGCAGAGTCAATGTCAGAGCTTTTTAAAAAGGGATTTGTGGCCTGAATGAATATAAGATCAGAAAAGTTAAATTTTCGGCCGACCTCTATAAGAACTGATTCAGAAGTAGCTTTATCAGTTGATGATTGAGCACTTCTTTTTACTACTTTTACCTTTTTAAAATTGAAATCTTCAACTGTCTTTTTAATTTTTTCAGAATCTGTTGGAATGAGGATTTCATCTACTATTTTTGAATTCTCGGCAGCCAAAGCTGCCCAGTAGATAAGGGGTTTTCCTGCAAAGTCTTTAATATTCTTATGAGGAATGGATTTAGATCCTCCACGTGCAGGGATAATAGCGACTACTTTTTTCATAAGTTTTTTTTAAGCCAATATTCTACTTGGGGGAGTTGCCATTCGTAATCGACATCAAGCCCTGCTTCATTTTTAAGGGGATAAATTTTTTGACCCATCCATCTTTGTGGGAGGAGGCCTTCTTTTATATTTTCAAGACAACGAGGGCGCACGATGGAAAGCCCCATATCTGCAAACCATACATCTCCTTGAGAGTCTCGATCACAGTTTAATGTACGAGGATCACCAAATGTTTCAAAAGGAACAAAGGGTTGTAAAAGTCCATTTTGATCTATTTTTCGCGCTCGAAGTGGTGACCACATATTGTATTTAGAAACACTCACAGCTGAATCCAGTTCTGGGTTATCTCGCAACACTCGAATTCCCTCACTTATCATTTTACTTGTAAAAAGAGGAGCATTACAAAATAGCAAAACGATGAGTTCTATATTGCATCCGTGGTTTTTCTTTCTGATTTCTTCATATCCATGAACGAAGGCATCTTCACAAAGCGCTTTATTTGTACAGAGATGTTCAGGACGGATCATGATTTCAACATTATGATTCTTTGCTAGTTTCATAAGATCGGGATCATTTGTAGAAATATAAATTTTATTTATTTCTTTTGTATTTTGAGTGGTTTGGAAAAGATAATGGGCCAATGGGTGACCCAGTACTGGATGTGTATTTTTTCCAGGAAAGCCTTGACTTCCTTTTCGACCAATAGCGAGCGCTGGTATAATATTTTTCATTTTAATTTAACAGTTGGTTAAAATTTTTATAGTGAACTTCTGAGTTCATATCACTCATTCCGATAAATTTAATATTATTATAAGTGGCTGCTTTCAAGTCATTTGTGGAATCGCCAAAAAAGACGGATTTGTGAGGATCTACACGATATTTTCTAATGAGATTATAAACATTGATGGCTTTATCTTGAGGGGAACCCCTTGCTTCTTTAAAGTAATGGTTTATTTTTTTAAATTTAACGGTTTTTTTAAGCTCATCTTCGGGGGTTGCAGAAACAAGAAAAATTGTTTTTCTTGTTTCTTTGCAAAGCTTTAGAAAATCAAGAGCCCCATTTATAAATTTAGCTTTAAGAACCTCTTTAAAAACAAGATTAGAAAAGTTTGTAGCCAGGGTCTTCACTTGCTTTTCACTGATATGAACGCCTAAGTATTCTTTATGATAAAGTTTAAACTTTTCAAAGCGGCTCATACCCCCGTTAGTCTTATGATGAGCAACCACTTTTTTTGCAATATGAGAGCCATATTTTTCATACATTTTTTTAAAGGCTTGTGTTTTGATATCAACGCTATCTAGAAGAACTCCATCAAGGTCAAAGAAAATATAATCATAATTTTGAATTTGGAATTCATTATAAAATGCCCAAACCGTTGTCGGTGCGCCATCTGCCTTATCTACTAGAAGTGGAGAAACTAAAAGAAGATCGGGTTTTTCCATGAGTTCTGAGAGCTTCATATCCTCGACGATCATAATGTCATTTTTCAAAAAAAGTTTATGAGATTTTCTACCCTCTGGTCTATTCCTGAGGGCTGACAAAGAAATAAAATCAAAACCTATCATCTTAAGAGAGGGAAGCCTTCTCTTAAGAAAAGATGCAAGGGTAGACATAACGATTGGGGATTCTTTGATATAGATATTGTGGTCTCTATATTTTTCAAAATCTGTTTTAATGAGAAGACAATCAGTGTCTTTATGAGGTTGGATATCTTTAAAATGTTTTTCATGAATGGTGCTTGAAGGAGATAGTGCTAAATATTGAGTGAAAATTTTTTGAAATAACCATGAATGAGGAGGATAGTGGTTTAAATTTTTTCCCTTTGGAAGAAAGTGATAGGGAAGATCAACATGCGTTGAGGTGTGTGTGTTAAAAGAGATTTTTAAGACATTGGAAGAATCTTTTTTAAGAATAGATTTTTGAGGGGCTATTTTAACAGTTTTGTGTCCCCCATAGAGTGGGGTGTTTTCATGAATGAAGTGAGAAAGAATAGAAGCTTTCACTTTTGAATTTGTTTATAAATATCGTCTATTTGTTGTAAAATTCCCTCACCTAAATCTATAGAGGGAGAGGGGGTTAGTTTAAGGCCTATTTTAGGTGTAAAGGAATAGGGGGTTGTTTGGTAATGATCTACAATCGTTTCATCTGTTAAATTGATTTTAACTTTGTTACCTAGCATTTCACTAATCATGTGCAATAGGTCTTTTGATGTCATTGTGTGATTACCGGTGATAATGATGCATTTATTGACATACCCGTCTGAGAGAATATCAACACTCAGCTTTGCGGCATCAAGAATGTGAATGTATTCTCGTTTTTCTTGACCAGTGCCAGGATAGTCTATTTGGTTTTTAGTCAATGCTTGGTAGATAAATTTTGAAACACCATTCCAAGCTTGAAATCTTGGTCCATAGAGGGATCCATATCTTAAGATAGTAAAAGGAAGATTAAATTTTTCATAGTATTCTTCCGTGAGTTGTTCGCAACACTGTTTTGTAATTCTATAAAAAGAGCCATGTTTACTATAAACATACACAGAACTTGCAAAGATGATTCTTCCAACTTTTTGACGCTTGCAATTTTCTAGAATGATGCTCCCGCCTAAAATATTATATTTAATAGCCTTTAAGCTTTCTTTATGGCATTCTTCGATGTCAGCAAGCCCAGAGAAATTATAAACATATTTGGTATTGCGAAGAGTATCATAGATTTTATCTTCATCTAAAATATCTCCTATAATCATTTCCTGATTTTCTTTGAGGTAAGGAGATCTTTTTTTGTCATAAATAAGAACATCAAAGCCCCTTTGAGTTAACTCATCAGCCGTGTGGGAGCCCAAGAAACCAGATCCTCCAAAGACAACAACTTTTTCTCTATTGTTCCTATTCATATGAGGTGAACCCTTTTTAAGCCTTGAATAAGATTGTTTACAGCCTTGTTTTCCATTTCAGTGCGCGCCTCTTTTGCATACGATCCAATATGAGGTGTACAAACAACGTTATCCAACTCTAGTAATTTTCCATGAAATGGTTCCTTACCATATACATCAAGGGCAGCAAATGCAATTTTTCCAGACCTCAGTGCAGTATAGAGGGCATTTTCATGGACTGAGTTACCCCTAGCTGTATTAATAAGAATCACGCCATTTTTCATCTGCTCTATTTCACTTTTGGCGATCAGGGGTTTGGAAGTTGCGGCATGAATTGAAATAATATCTGATTTATGAAAGAGTTGTTTGAGAGATACTTTTTTTGCCTTTTTTGATGAGATATTGCAGGTATCATAATACATGATTTGTGCACCAAAAGCTCTTGCAAGTTCTGCTACTCTTTGCCCAATTTTTCCAAAACCAATAAGCCCAAGAGTTTTACCTTTCAGAAGCATCCCCATTTCTTTTTTCCAAATATGATTTTTCATATGTCGATCCATAAGGCTTATTTTTCTAAGGCAATTCAGCATGAGACCGAGAGTGAGTTCTGAGACAGAGTTTGTGAGGATATCTGGGGTATTATAAACTTGAATATCAAATGACTTTGCAGCGGGTAGATCAATATTATCAAGGCCAACGCCCACTCGAGAAATGACTTTAAGTGAAGGGTATTGTTTGAAAACATTTTTTGTTAATGGTTCTGTTCCTGCTAGAAGACCTATGTAAGAGTTGCTTTTTAGGGAGTGAATGACTTCTTCCTCTGAGAGCTTTTTTTGATGAGGATTAAGCGTAAATTGAATGCCCTGGCTGCGGAGTTTCTGAAGCGGGGTTTTATCAAACTCTCCAAAGGTGGTAGTTGAAATGAACACTCTCATGCCTCTTAATACAGCACTATTGTGTTTTTAAAGCAAGCCCTTTACAAGGGTCAAGTGATAAGAGATAAGTGGCGAGTGAAAGCAATAATAAATTATATAGAAAAGTACCCTCCCTTAACCCTTACCACTTACAACTTATCACTTACTACGAGGTTTTATGTCAGGACATAGTAAGTGGAAAACAATTAAACATAAAAAAGGGGCAGCGGATGCCAAAAGGGGCAAGGTTTTTACAAAGCTTATTAAAGAAATTGCTGTTGCCGCAAGAATAGGTGGAGGTATTCCAGAAAACAACCCTCGTCTTCGGCATGCTATGGAAGAGGCACGTGCAGAGAACATGCCTATGGATAATGTAGAGCGAGCTATTAAGAGAGGAACGGGTGAATTAGAAGGAGTCAGCTATGAAGAGGTTACCTATGAAGGGTATGGTCCAGGGGGAGCGGCTATTTATTTAGAAAGTCTTACTGATAATAAAAATAGAACAGTTGCTTCCATTCGTACTATTTTTACAAAACATAATGGTAATTTAGGGGGTACGGGTTCTGTCTCTTGGATTTTTGAAAAAAAGGGTGTCATTATGGTTGATAAAAAACTCATCTCTGAAGAGAAGCTTATGGAAATAGTTCTTGAAGCGGGGGCCGAAGATATTTTAGATGAAGAAGATACTTTTGAGGTGAGAACAAAAACAACGGATTTTGAAAATGTAAAAAAGGTACTTCAAGACAAAAAGATTCCATGGATGATGGCTGAAGTTTCTATGGTTCCAAAAAATACGGTGAAACTTGCAGGTAAACCAGCAGATCAAATGTTAGATCTTATGGAGTCTCTTGAAGACCATGAGGATGTTCAAAAGGTTTATTCTAATTTTGATATTGATGAAAGCGAAATGGCGAAAGCTGTAGGAGAGTAATTATAAGGTTATCAGAGGAGCCCCTACTCATTTTGGGTATTGATCCGGGGTCACTTAAAACCGGATTTGGACTTATTTCTGTCATGGGCTCTGAAACACGATGTGTTGAACATGGTGTTTTATATCTTGATTCGAAAAAGGAAATCACAAGTCGTCTTTATCTGATCTACCAAAAAGTTAAAGAGTTACTTGATAAATATAATCCTACGGAATTAGCTGTTGAAAAAATATTTTTTGCAAAAAATGTGCAATCTATGATTAGATTAGGAGAGGCTAGGGGGGCAACTATTGTTGCCGCATTAAACAAAGGGCTTTCTGTCTCAGAATATTCCCCTTTAGAGGTTAAGAAAGCTATTGTAGGGTATGGAGGAGCTTCTAAGGAACAGGTTGGTAAAATGGTGACCTTACTTTTAAAACTTAAGGAACCTCCAGAGGAAGATGCAGCTGATGCTTTGGCTATTGCTCTTTGCCATGAGAGAATCTCTCGTTTTAGAAAGAGGGTGCTCAATTTATGATTGGTTATGTAGAAGGAAAACTTCTAGAGACACTCATTAGTGAAGTCATAGTTGATGTGAATGGTATTGGTTATGAATTAAAAGTACCCATCACCACTTACTCTTCTTTGGGTAAAAAGGGAAGTCAAGTTTCTCTTTTTGTTTATACTCATGTTCGGGAAAATGGTATTGAGCTTTATGGTTTTTCAACAGCAGAAGAAAAAAAGTTATTTAAGATTCTCTTAACTGTAAATGGGGTGGGGCCCAAAATTGCACTTTCACTTCTTTCAGGCATGCCTTTTGAAAAATTAAAGGGAGTTTTAGCTCAGGGGCACATTCAGGCTCTTGTTTCTATTCCAGGAGTAGGAAGAAAAACAGCAGAGCGAATTGTCATGGAACTTAAAGGTAAATTAAAAATATTTGATACAACATTATCACCTCTTTCCTCTTCTTTTGATGATGCTTTTAGTGCTCTCACTAACTTAGGATATAAAGAAAAAGATGTCAGGGATGCTCTTCAAAAACTTGAAGGAGAGAATCTCTCGGTTGAGGATGTGATTCGAGGGGCTTTAAGAGAGTTTTCAAAGGGGCTCTAAATGACAGAAGAAGAAAAAGTAGAAGAAACGAGGGTTATTACACCTTCTATTTTAGCAGAAGAAGGACAGTTTGATGCAACTCTTCGACCTCAACACTTTAAGGATTATGTAGGACAGAAAAAGATTGTCGATAATCTTAAAGTTTTTATTGAGGCAGCTCGTCAAAGAGGAGATACGTTAGATCACTGTCTTTTTTCAGGTCCACCCGGGCTTGGTAAAACATCTCTGGCTATTATTATTGCAAGGGAAATGGGTGCTAATCTTGTTTCCACTTCAGGCCCAATTCTAGAAAAAACAGGTGATCTTGCAGCTGTTTTAACTAATCTTAAAGAAAAAGATGTGCTTTTTATTGATGAGATTCACAGACTGCATGCCTCTGTAGAAGAAGTTCTTTATCCGGCTATGGAGGATTTTAAATTAGATCTCATTATTGGCCAGGGCCCATCAGCTCGCACCATTAAACTAGATATTCCTCATTTTACCTTGGTTGGGGCCACAACAAGAACGGGACTTTTAACTTCTCCTCTCAGGGATCGCTTTGGCTTTATAGCGAGGCTCAATTATTACAAAGCAGAAGAGTTAAGGCAGATTATCAAACGTAGTTCTCACATTCTTAAAATTGAGGTTGAAGAAAGTGGGGCGCTTGAAATAGCGCGTCGGTCTCGAGGCACACCTCGGATTGCAAACCGTCTTTTAAAAAGAGTTCGCGATTTTGCTCAAGTGAAGGCACAAGGTGTCATTTCAGAAAAAGTCGCTAGGGAATCTCTTGATTTAATGGAGGTGGATGAAAAAGGGTTTGATTCCATGGATCGACGGATTCTTTTAACGATTATAGAGAAGTTTAATGGTGGGCCCGTCGGTGTTGAAACTCTTTCTTCTGCGATTCATGAAGAAAAAGACACCATTGAAGATGTTTATGAACCCTATCTTATTCAAGAAGGCTTTATTAATAGAACCTCTCGTGGCAGAGTGGCAACACAGCTTGCTTATAAACACTTTGGTATTTCCTACCGTAAAAAATCAGATGAACAACTAGATTTGATTTAATATCATCCCGGACCCTCGTTGCTATTCTATATTTGACAAATCGTCAATTGTATTGCAAAATATATAAGTATGTGGATTCAAAGAGAAATTGAGACTACTCTGTCTGATCTTGCATCTAAAAGACCTGCAATAATATTAACGGGATGTCGTCAGGCTGGGAAAACGAGTCTTCTTAAAAACATTTTTCGTGAGCACAACTATATTTCGCTTGATGTTCCATTGATTGCTCAAGAGGCGGAAGAATCAGGTCAATTGTTTTTAAAGCAATATCCTTCTCCTCTCATCATAGATGAAGTTCAATATGCTCCAAAACTCTTTCGATTTTTAAAACAAGCCATAGATGAAAGAAGGGAACTCAATGGGCAGTACTGTCTCACTGGATCTCAGAAATTTCCATTGATGGAGAAGGTTACTGAAAGTTTAGCTGGAAGAGTTGCTATTTTAGAATGCTATTCATTATCAACTCATGAATTAGAAAAATGGAGTCAGAAAAAAGCCGAAGGAGATCAACTTTTAGAGTGGATTTTTAAAGGCGGATATCCAGAATTACACGCCAAGAGTTTGGATCCAAATCAGTTTTATTCAGATTATGTATCAACTTATTTAGAAAGAGATGTGCGCCAGATTTTAAATGTTCGAAGTTTAAGAGATTTCAATCGATTTATGAAGTTATGTAGTTTAAGATGTGGTCAGCTTATAGATTTGAGTTCTTTTTCTTCTGATATCGGAGTCAGTCCAAACACCGTGAAGAGTTGGTTTTCTCTTCTTGAAACTTCTAATATTATTTGTCTTTTGGAACCTTATTATAAAAATTTAGGAAAGAGAATCGTCAAATCTCCAAAGCTTTATTTTTTAGATACAGGTCTAGCTTGTTACTTAGCGGGCATTCAATCAGCAAAGGATCTAAGAAGCAGTGGCCTTTTAGGAGCTTTTTTTGAAACACATGCTTTGGCCCAAGTTGTAAGATGGCATACAAATCAAGGGAAAAAACCCTCCATTTACTTTTACAGAGATCATAGTGGACATGAAGTTGATTTTATGATTCCC